>NZ_JBALSS010000032.1:0-25645 GCF_036967045.1 Bacillus sp. JJ1609
TGGAACGGAAATCAACAGACCTGTTATACTTCCCACACAAGATGAATAAACTGTAGACAAGCTCGCTTTAATCGAGTTTGTCTACAGTCTGAGCCGAGTTTATTTAACCCGGCTTTCTAGAAGTGAAAATTTAGCATCCGCTATACGTTCAGGATGAGTATAAACGTTTAATGATCGATTTCGGATGAAGCCGATTGTCGTGATGCCAAGACTATCGGCAAGCTTAAGCGCGAGTTCTGTTGGTGCTGACTTAGATAAAACGATGGGACATCCTATTTTTGCGACTTTCAGTAAAATTTCAGATGAAATTCTCCCGCTGAAAACAATCACTTTATCTTTGATCGGGATATCATTCTTCAGGCAATGGCCATAAATTTTATCCAGGGCATTGTGCCGGCCAATATCCATCCTAGAAACCACAGGCCCGAACAAATTGCACAAAGAAGCATTATGGACGCCGCCCGTATTTTGAAACAAGTCAGCAGAGTCCTGCATCTCCTCCATCAGTCTAAAACAATCCTCTATCTCGATTTCTGTTTTGACTCCATGAAGCTTTTTCGCCGTAAGAGCATCGTTAGCAAATACAAAACCTGAGCGACTTGCTCCGCAGCAGGAAGTTAAATAGCGCTTCCCCAGAAGGTTTTTATAAAAAGGATTCTCCCTTTTGGTATTCACATGTACGAAACCCTCTTTTTCCTGGATCCATATATCTTCAATATCAGTGAATTTTCTAATGATCCCCTCTGAAGCAAGGTGGCCAATTACCATTTCTTCGATATAGTCAGGGGTACAAACCATAGTGACAAATTCCTGCCCGTTCACCTTAACAGTGACAGTGTATTCGGTCACGACACTGTCTACCATTCTTTCGGCCTGGCCATCTCTGAAACGAAGAATTTCCCTTTTGACTTCGACTGGTTTCACAACAGCCATCCCCTCTAATTAAAGATTTCCCTAACATTCTTTTACTTTTAACCAAATACTGAAGCTTTCAAACTTGCTGCTTGTCATTAGGAATCTTCGTTCCATCGTACCTCACTAAATCGAAAAAACAGGCAGCGAAGCTAGTAAGCCTGCTGCCTGCTCATACTCTTGCAATTACCTTTCAAGAGTACCATCCTTGCTTTGGTGCAAATCCTGGTCTTCTGGAAGCTGGGTCGTCCTCTCTAAACCACTCGTATCCTCACCCATACCTTTTAGGAATTCAAAAAGTAAAGTCAGGGCGCGGTTGATTTCTGGATCCTTTAATGATCTGACAATATCAAAATAGCCTAATTTATCTTCTGTATTCTTGTATTCTGCAACCCTCGCAATTCCAGAATTCAATTTTAACAGCAAAGGTTCCAGCTGCTGGACATTGATCGTTCCAAGCACTCCTACCATCAATAGCAGGTTTTTCAATGTATTCGTAGCCTCTGGTTTATCAGCTGCTTTTATCAGTACATTCAAAACCTTGTCACCTTCGCTGAACAGCCCGCTTAGAAGTGACAATACGCCGCGATCATGCATATGCTTGATGACGTCAAATGATTGTAAAATAGCTTCCTTGTTGTCAAGTAATGCAGATTCTACTTCTTCAAGCTCCATTTTTCTTTTCTGCTCTTCTGACAATTCGATGTGCTGAATTTTCGTAATCGCTTTAGCCATGCTGAGTCCGCTCCTTTTTCACAAGATCGCCCGGGAAGATATAATCCGGACGCGCCCACTTCTTCTGCACCTGGACACCAATCTGCGGCTGAGGATTACCGTATCGGAAATTATTATGCGGCAAAGGATTGACACCTTCATGCTGCAAAATCTCCATTTTCGCTTTTGTCTCCTTGTAAGCAGGGGTGTCTGTATCCTTATCACCAAAACTGCTTGTAAGCAGGTTGATTGCCGCTTCTCCGCTGTCGTTCATTGGCAAATATACTTCTTTTCCTTGTACCCTGTCGGTGACAAGGCATTTTACTTTTACGTTTCCATAAGGAGATGTAAGCCTTACAAGCGTCCCATTCTGAATGCCTCTTTCTTCGGCAAGCTCTGGGGAAACCTCTAGGAAAGTTTCAGGCGTTTTTGAAGTAATCCCTTTTGATTTGTAGGTCAAATTCCCTTCATGGAAGTGCTCTAGCAAGCGACCATTATTGACATGGATGTCATATTCTTCACCATATTGAATTGGAATCGACCACTTGACAGGGACCAGGCGCGCCTTTCCATCCGGGAACGGGAAACTATCCAGATAAAGGACAGGTGTATCAGTGCCATCCTGGTTAACCGGCCACTGTAAACTGTTATAGCCTTCCAGCCTGTCATACGTTACTCCTGAGTAAATCGGCATCAGCATTGCTGCTTCTGCCATGATTTCACCAGGATGCTCGTACTCCCAGCCTGCTCCGAGACGATTCGCGACTTCTAGAATGATCTGCCAATCTGGTTTGGACTCGCCAAGCTGGTCAAACACCTGATACAATCGCTGAATTCTGCGTTCAGTATTAGTGAATGTTCCCTCTTTTTCAAAGCTTGGACTTGCCGGCAGTACTACGTCCGCAAATTGCGCTGTCCTTGTAAAGAAAACATCCTGGACCACAAAGAAATCCAGTTTTTCATATGCTGCATGGACATGATTGATATTTGAATCAACAAGCCCCATTTCTTCCCCTTTTAAATACATAGCTTTTAGGGTGCCGGCATGCATTCCATCGATCATGTCGTGGTTATTGATTCCAGGATCTGCAGGAAGTTCGGTTCCCCATGCCTGCTCAAATTTTTGACGCAGAGTTCCATTATCTACGCGCTGGTATCCAGGCAAATGTTCTGGACTGCTTCCGAAATCGCTGGCTCCCTGGACATTATTATGACCACGCAGAGGATAAGCCCCCGTTCCAGGGCGTCCATAGTTTCCAGTAATCAGCAGCAAGTTAGAAATAGCGGTACTTGTGTCGCTGCCGCCAATATGCTGGGTAACGCCCATCGCCCATAATGTACATACACTTTTTGCTTCATGGATCATTGTCGCAATTTGGATAAGCGTTTCTTTGGAAAGCCCAGTTGTTTTTTCAGCATATTCAAGCGTGAAGCCTTCAAGACTTTCAACGTAATCACCAAGTCCATTAACTTTATTATTCAAGAATTCTTCGTCTGCCCAGCCCTGGTCAACAATGTACTTTGTTACAGCTGATAGCCAGATAAGGTCACTACCCGCTTTCGGTCTTACAAACAGGTCCGCCCGGTCTGCCATTTCATGCTTACGCAAATCAGCTACAATGACCTTTTGGCCGTTGAGCTTTTGTGCTCGCTTAACCCGGGTTGCAAGTACTGGGTGAGCCTCGGAAGTATTGGAACCAACGATTATAACTAGTTCTGCCATTCCGATATCCTTTATGGATCCAGCGTCGCCTCCATAGCCTACTGTCCTGAATAATCCAACGGTAGCTGGGGTCTGGCAATACCTTGAACAGTTGTCGACGTTATTCGTGCCGATAACTGCCCTAGCAAGCTTTTGCATAAGATATGATTCTTCGTTTGTACATTTGGAAGAAGTAATAAATCCAAGTGCGTCTGGACCATATTCATTCTTGATATCGGTGAATTTGGCCGCAATTACACTCAGCGCTTCCTCCCATTCAGCTTCCCTGAAGCTGTCTCCCTCACGGATCAATGGTTTGGTCAGACGCTCCTCACTGTTAACGAAATCCCAGCCAAATTTACCTTTTACACAAGTAGAGATCCCATTGGCAGGCGCCTCAGCCTGCGGCTCAACCTTGAGGATTTCACGCCCCTTTGTCCACACATCAAAACTGCAGCCAACTCCGCAATACGTACAAACTGTCTTCGTTTTCTTAATCCTTGATTCGCGCATCGCTGCTTCCATATCAGAAATTGCTAAAATCGATCCATAACCCGTTTCCACACCTTTAGTAATTTCGATCATCGGGCGCAGAGTCTCTTTCGCGATGCCCGTCAAGAAGCCCGCTTCACCTTCCATGCCTTTTTCCATCATTGCATTACACGGGCAAACGGTTGAGCAATGACCACATGAAACGCATGACGATTCATTAATAGGCACATCATTATCCCATATTACTCTAGGGCGGTCTCGTTCCCAGTCAATTCTCAATGTTTCAGTAACCTGAACATCCTGGCAAGCCTCTACACATCTTCCACACAATATACACTGATCAGGGTCATACCGGTAAAACGGGTTTGAATTATCTTTTTCATATGGTTTGTGATCGAATGGGATGCTCTGGTGGTTGATTTTCATTTCTTTTACTGTGTTATGTACCTCACATGTCCCATTATTGTAATCACAAACAGTACAGTATAGTTCATGATTAAAAAGAATCTTATCCATTGCCATTGTTTGTGCCTTCTTTACTTCAGGCGCAACTGTATCAATGACATCTCCATTTTTCATTTTGGTGGAACAGGATCTGACCATTTCCCCGTTGACTTCAACAATACAAGTATCACATGTCTCGATTGGTCCCAGGCTGGGATGGTAGCAAACGCTTGGAACTTCAATCGAGCTGTCTGAAAGATATTGAAGGATTGTTTGATTTTCATTAGCCGTCACTTCGGCGCCGTTGATAGACACATTTATTTTGCCAGACAAAGCCTCATCTTCCTTTCTTATAAAAAATAGCTCTATTCCTCACTACCCTATCCCATTAGAACCTTAACCACTTTTAATATAGTTTTTTAAATTAACAACGTAATAAGCCCTCCCGAAATTCCGGAAGGGCCTCAAAACTTCAAATTATAAGAAGCGGCATGAATCGTCACCGGCTGCCTCTGAAGCTAAGAAATATAATGATTTTCCGCTTGGTAAAGTCTCCTTAGCAAAGCCAAAGTTATCTAAGAAATCAACTTCATCAATCACGATAATGCAGGAGGCAAAAAGCAAAGCCTGCAAGTGAAATAGCGATGTTTCGATGATGAATGAAATTGACTCTGCAGATCTCAGTCCAGCTAATATAGCAAGTCTTCCTCTTATCCCAAGTGTTTCATAGGCATATCCAATGCTTTCAGCCATCATATCGGAGATTGAAGCAGCCGTATTGATGAGGTCGCTCCAGTTCTCATCAAATATAAAAGCACTCCAGGAATATCGGGATTTATCTGCCTCTCCGTCATCCCGTAAAAAATTGATAGTTAAAAATTGCTCGTCCTCATTAAAGGTATACACGCACTTTAAATCTGTCATGAATTCCCTCCCGGATGAAATGGTTTTAGTGTGCCTCAAACTGATCTCGTTCATGATTTAACAGTAAATGGCATCCTGGAGAATGAAAATAAGCAAATAGTAAAATACTTACAACAAGAGTTCGCCAATTGGGGGCTGAGTTTTATGCAGAATAAAAGAGTCCACTTAGTACTTCTGATCATCGTAATAATTGTTTTTATCTGGTCGGCCATTAAGCCCGCTGCTTATTCCTCCTGGGTTTTGGAAGTGGCGCCAGCGGTTGCTTCACTTACTGTTGTTCTTATTCTTTATAAAAAATTCCGGTTAACAACTCTTTCCTACACAATCATCGCATTCGTTACCATCCTTATGTTCATTGGAGGGCACTACATTTATTCAAATGTACCGCTTTTTGATTGGCTGAAAGATACTTGGGATTTAAAACGGAATCATTATGACAGGTTTGGCCATTTCATGAAAGGCATGATAGCAATCGTTATTCGCGAAATTCTGCTAAGAAAAACCTTGCTCTATAAAGGAGGCTGGCTGAATGGAATTGTGATATCAGTGGTTCTGGCAATTGCCTCCCTTTATGAAATCGTTGAATGGCTTTTTGCGATGCTGGCAAAAGGCGGCAGAGTCTCGAAGGACTTTTTAGGCACACAAGGAGACATTTGGGATACACAATGGGATATGGTCTTAAGCTTTGCCGGATCTATAATTGCGTTAATACTTTTAACAAAAATGCATGACCAATTGTTAAAACGGGAAATAGGATTATATTCAAATAAATTGAAAAAGGAGGACCAAGAATGAAAAAGGAACAGGGAGAGATAATGAACAACAATGCCGAAGCTGAACAAAAACACAGCATGGTATGTAATGATCAGCTATTTTTCCAGGAGTTGCGAATAGCCGCTGAGGAAGCAGAAAGAGATTATGATGAACAGAATAATTTAAAATCCTGATTTGGTTGTAGGAAAGGCATTTAAACCCAGCCAAGAGAAAAGAAAGTCTAAAATCCATAAATAATTGGTCCAACTCAAGAGCCTGGACCTCGATACCCTTTTATCTTTAAAAAAGAAGGGCACACCAGATGGCGTGCCCTCCTAAAGTATTCTAATTCATGAACCGGTCCCTTTCAGCAGCTTCTTCTTCCCGCTGTGCTTCACGCTCTTCATACCAAAGCTTGATATGAGTGAGGATAGAAAAGATAAGGAAAAAGTTCATTGTCCAGACACTGACAAAGGGAGCAATCCCGCCAAAATCAATGGTCTCATATTGTTTTATTCCCATCACGATGAACGACTCGATAAAAACAAGAATAAAACCGGCTACACCAGCAATCGCCATCCGCATCATAATCACCATCAACCACCTTATCGTTGATTTATCAGATTATTTAAATAATACGACTTATTATCATTAAGTGCAACCATTTTGTTCATAACTTTGACTAATTTTAGCATTGAAAATTATCTTCTTAGGTTTTTTTGCTTCTGCATGATCTCATATGACTTTTCGATAATATCTGTCAATACGTCACCCTTATATATTCTGCCAATCTTCGTATTTTCCTGATAGTATTCAACAATCTCTTCAAGTTTATCTGATGTTTCCTTAGACACTCTGACATTCAACTGAATTCTCTGGGCATCTTTCATCGAACCAAATCCCCCTCCAAGTCCTTATGTATCAAGAAATAATTATAATCTATCAATCTGCTAGCAGACAGATATCATGTAGATATTTGTCGCTAACTTCCAATAATGAACCCTATTTTAGCACATTCAGACACGTGATAACACTTTCTTGTTCTTATTTACTGTTTTCCCCTCAGCAATCAGGGGTATTTCACTAAAAAAGACTTGGAGACCTGAAATGGAATTAACAAAATGGTCATACTCAAAAAGATACAATATTAAAGCCCAGTTCAACGAGTACCCTAATTCTCTTGTCGTGTTCAGACGGATTAAAAACTACTATTTCGTCTATACAGTCCAATGGTCCATGAACGATCCTTTTGTCACGAAAAAGGCACTTGAGGAGATGGAGTGGCTGCTTAATAGAGAATTAGGCACTGAAGAGGATTACCGGCAGAGAAAGCAGTTTCGAAAATGAAGTTTAATTACAGAACTTAGAGGGAGAAAACCCAGTGCTTTAGCGTTGGGATTGTCAATATAAAAACAAGGATTAGAGGGACATTTCACTTCTTCCATGGGTACTCAATTTTGATTTACTTCCCCTTATTTTTGCATCAACTATAAAATCAGTCAGCTATTTGCAGAGCATGATGTAACAATGCGACCCCTTTCCCTAAAGAGCTATCTCCATAAGGTGGGATTCTGCTTCTGATTAAAGAAGAAACGGACAAGCTATACAGCCCCATTTCTCCTCCAAACAAAACAAAAGACTGTAAACAAGCTCGATTTTCATCGACTTGTATACAGTCTGCACCCAGCAAATTTAAAGGTGCTGGGTGCAACTTTTAATTAGATTCTTTTAGTACAGGCGAAACTGCTTTTATTTTGCAGAAACAATTGCTTCCCAATCAATTGTGCCATTCTTTATTTGTTCACGTTTTTCCTTATTCATGATATCAGCTGGCCTTCCGCCTTTTGGCCAGTCTCCCTCATGCCCTTTGAATTCAGGACGGTCATGAGAAAGAATATACGCAGCTACATTGATAGCATCTTGTTCAGATAAAGTGCCACCCTGTCCTTTAGGCATATTTTTTTGCACATAACCAGCCATCTTTGTTAATCTTGACATACCTGCGCCATCATTAAATGAATTTTCTCCCCAAACTGCAGGGCCCGAAGTTGAACCTGTTCCTGATCCATCTGCAGCATGGCAGCTCGCGCAGGATTGTGCATAAAGCTTTTCTCCGTCCTGAACACTAGGGACTGGGAATTTTTTAGGCTCTTTCGGTGCTCTCCAAGGGAGTTCGGATCCAGCAGGTACCCCTTTTGACATATATTGCAGGTATGCAATCATGGCACGCATTTCCTTGCTGTCAGATGGCAGCATCTTTCCGTTCATGCTTCGAATCATACAGCCGTTAATCCTGTCTTCGAGCGTATAAACTTCTCCCTCACGCGGCCTATATTCAGGATAGACTGCTGATAGGCCTACCATCGGCGCCTCTTCTTTAACAATTCCACCATTGGCGTGGCAGCTTGCACATGATAAGTTATTGCCAACGTACTCATCAGCTACATTATTTGTTTCCATCATTAATTGATGACCATATTTAATACTCTCTCCAAGAGGACCGTCTGGAGCATCTTCCATGCTCGGCGGGTTAAATTCAATACCCGTTCCAGCTGTCTCTGATTGTGGCTGAGGCTCTGATGCTGTTTCAGCTGGGGCAAGGTCCTGGCTGATTTTCCAGCCAACGAAAAGTGAGCCAAAGATTAGAAATCCAATAATAATTGCTAAACTGTTTTTCATTTCATTTCCTCCTTATGTAGTATCAAGTTTCTGTAAATTATATATACCTATTCTAGTATAGGTAAACCTCATATTTTAATATTAATTATGTATAAATAGTGAATAATATAGTAATAGAAAAAGAGCTGGAGTTTTATCCAGCCCTTTTAGTGAAAACCTCTATTTTTCTTTTACTATAAAATAAAGAAACCATACCGCATGATTTTGTTCATCAAAAGCAGCGCGCCGGAAAACTTTCATAATTGCCTGATCGGTTGCCTCATCGGCAATTTCATGATAAAAGTCGACAGTCTTTTGTTCATCATTTAGCGATGCTTCCAAACCAGCAAGATAATTAGCAGCGCATTCTTCTGTCATTTGAGGCTGTGGCTGCCTGCCTGTAAGTGATGTATAAATTTGCGAGAATTGCTGTAAATGTTTTTTCTCATCATTTAGAATTTCATTGATTCTATCACGCTGCACAGCATTGCGCCATTTGGGCAAGTCTCGCATAGCATTGTGTGGCAGTATATTCGCCGTTAATGGCCGTTGTAAGATCATTGATCAGTTTTTCATTCTGTCTGTAATGATAATAATATGGATACATGTCGTACCTCCCCAAACTATTTGTAATATCGTATGGAGAGGCGGGATTCATGTGCCTGTATTTATTCTGTTTTAACACCCTCGAACTCAACAAAAATACCTTTCAAATATTTCTTCTCTTTTACTACCATAATGCCTGATTCCTTCATGTACCTTCCTGTATCCCGGTTCAAGTGACAGCCGTCGCAAAGCCTTTTCCATGCGGGAGTTAGAACATCCTGCAGCACGGCAAGCGAAGCAGATTCAGTTCTCACATGTTCAAACAAAACAATCCGGCCGCCCTTTTTACATACTCTTCTTATTTCTTTAAATACTGTTTGAGGATCTTGCACAGAACATAATACAAGAGTTGCAACCACTGTATCAAATTCGCCATCATTAAATGGAAGCGATTCAGCCACCCCTTGATGGAAATGAACGGGAATCCCAGTATCACGCGCCTTCAGTTTTGCTTGTTCAAGCATGTAAGGATTTGGTTCGACCGAGTCTAAACTGCGGACTTTTTCAGTTGAATAAAAAGGAAAGTTGGCTCCTGTTCCAGTCCCAATTTCAAGAATCTTCCCTTCCAGCCCTGATACAATTTTCTTTCTGATATGTGCAATCCATCTTTTTTCTAGTGGTCCCATAACAGTGTCATATAAACTTGCAAACAATTTCGCCACAGAAAAGCTCCTTATACTATCATTTTTCCTTATTATAATTAAAAAAGGGCCTGAAAAGCTATTTGCTTAACCTGGCCCATTTTTTTATTATCCGAATTCTTGTGCAACCGCCAGTAGAATCCTTTCTTTTACCTTCTGTTTAATTATAGAATAATCCCTCTTTAGATCATCGCTTAAACCAAAATGAAAATCGATTTCATATGGCTCTACGCCAATCAACAATCCCTTCTTTAAGCTTAAAGCATGTAAAAGATGAAAATTATGAGCAGCTATACCCTTTTCCATCATGGTAAGCTGCGTGAGGGGTACTTCATACACACTGCCTTTTTTGCTGCCCATCTGAACTGCATCGAGAATAATTAAAAATTCGCCTTCTTCAGCTTCGGCCAGGCAATAATCAACATCTGTTTCACCGATTACATAACGAATTCGTTTGTCGTTATCTTCCTCCTTCAACTCTTCTGCTAGATAAACCCCGATCCCATCGTCCTGCATCAACACATTGCCAATCCCCAAAACAAGCATCTAAAACACCTTGATCGATTTTATTTCATGCCCAGGTCTATATACATGTGTCGCGCATGACATACACGGATCGAATGTACGTAATATGCGTCCTAGCTCGACAGGATTTTCCGGATCCTGAAGCGGTGTATTCATTAAAGCTAGTTCTGCCGTTCCTTTAGAGGCCACATCACTTGCAGAAAAATCCCATGCAGAAGGAGTGATGATCTGATAAAAAGAAATGACGTTGTTTTCGATTTTTACCCAATGTCCAAGTGACCCTCTAGTAGTTTCTACCAGTCCCGCTCCCTGAGCCTTATCCGGTACTTGCCACTTTTTTTGCACATGTGTCCCCGGAATGATTTGATCAACGAGAATCTTCATTATATCCGCAATTTTTTTGGCTTCCAATGAGCGTGCAATCGTTCTGTCCATTGCAGAGATTCCGTTACGATACTCGCCGCTCAGCCAGAGCCGTGCGAGGGGGCCAACCTCCATAGGTGCACCCTTGTAACGAGGAGCCTTAACAAATGTGTATGCATCCTTTTTATCCATATCAGGTTCATGCATTTCCTCAAAAGGGCGTGTTGCTTCTTTTCCTTTATACCAGGAATAACGTATTTTTTCTTCTATATACTTAGAGTCAAAAGCTTCTGTTTTCCCATTAAGATAAACTAATGGTTCAGTATATAAAGTTCCCAGCTCCTTATAGCTGTTGAATGCTCCAAATGACATAAAATTTCCAGGCCCGCCGCCAAGCTTAAAAAGCTCCGGATAATATTTAGCAACCGTGTAAGTATCGGGAATCATTTTAAATTCTATAAAATAACTCACCTTATCGAGGATTGATTTAATATGGATAATTTTTTCAGCATCGGGCGGAGTTGTAAAACCTCCTACAAATATCCCGTGATTATGGGGCGCTTTCCCACCCAATACAGCCAGCATCTGGTGTGCAAGCCTGCTGTAGTTCAGCGATTCAAAGTAATGCGCAGCCAGTGTATCATTGATTTCTTTAGGGATCCTGTAATCCGTATTCTCCGAAGTGAATAGTGGATATTCTGGAGGCATCTTTACGTAATCAGGCAGTGAATATTGGTAAAAATGTCGCAGATGATTCTGTAGGAATTCACAGCAATGAATGATGTCGCGGATATATCTGCCTTGATCAGTTACCTCAACGCCAAGAGCTTGCTCAAGAGCAGTCGAGGAGGCAACCGAATGGGCAGTCGAACAGATTCCACATATCCTTTGCGTCAAATAAATCGCATCAAATGGACTGCGGCCAACCATCATCTGCTCAAAACCGCGAAACATAACTCCTTTCGTTTTGGCATCTGTGACGGCATTTTCTTCAACAGTGACATCAAGCTCAAGAAATCCGCTTAGTCTTGTTACAGGATTAATCACAATTCGTTTGCTCCCAGACATTTTCCCTACTCCCTTGTTGTGTTGTATGAAATGAATGGCGCCATTTTATCTGGAAAACCCGATTGCGCACAGTCAATACATGTGCTTGCCCCTATTGGCCAGTTTACATGGCCGTTCCATTGTCTTGTCGGACAATCCACACGGGTCACCGGGCCTCGGCAGCCGAGCTTGAATAAACAATAAGGCTCTCCAAGCGTTTCTGAAAAAATTCCTTTGTCAAAATAATGTCTTCTCGGGCAGCGATCATGGAGTAAGTCACTGTAAAACATTTTTGGCCGGCTTTGCTGGTCAAGTTCAGGCTGGCCGTATAGAAGCAGGTGCGCAAGTGTTCCAAGGAACCAGTCTGGATGGACTGGACAGCCTGGAAGCTTGATGATTTCCCTGTTGCCGAGCACTGCTTGGAGGCCGACTGATTGGGATAAATTTGGCCTTGCTGCAGAAGGACCACCATCAACGGCACATGCGCATATGGCAATGACAGCACTCGCCTTTTCCCCAAGCATCTTTGCAGCCTGCAAGCCTGTAACCGGCTGGCCGTTTCGATTGCCAACCAGATGAAACATTCCCTCGTTTTTCAGCGCAACTGCGCCCTCCACACCGAGAATGAAATCCTCCTCTCCATCAGCAAGTTCAAATAATCTGTTAATGGCCTGTTCCCCATCCGCCACCATCATGCTGTTACTGTAGACTAAGTCAACCATCTGTGTAATCGCATACTCAAAATCCGGCTGAAAACCATTCAAAAGCGAGATTACATTCCCAGAGCAACCGTTCAGCTCAAGCCAAACTAGCTTCATTCTTTTTACCTGGCCCGATTGAAGTCCATTCTGAGCTGCTTCCAATAACCTCTTTGCAATCGCCTCATTGGTGACGGGCTCAGGAGGTAAAATAATGTTTGGTTCGCTCATTACACCAGCCTCCCAATCGGTTTCAACTGAGCCAAAATCCATTGCTGTCCAGCATGGCAGCTTGCGAATTCTGCAGTCAAGTCCCTGCCCGCTGAAAGTCCAAAGTGAGTGGCAAGAGACCAGGCCGCATTATTCGTGACATCATATACCACCCCATTAACCGCAACATAAGCTGGCATCCCGTTCAGTCCAGTGAATTGGGCAAGTTGCTCTTTCGTAAACGTTTGGCCATTAGGATTGCTTGGTTGAGTAACTGGTATTCCTGGTTGGGGCTGAATTCGTGATGGTTGAGTTACTAGGTATGCTGGTTGCGTCCGGGATGAGGATAGGTGAGTTGCTGGATATGCTGGCTGAGGCTGGGTTAGTGGTAGTTGAGTTGATGGATATACTGGATGAGTTTGGGATGTGGATAGGTGAGTTGTTAGGTAGGCTGCCTGTGGCTGGGTTAGTGGATGTATTTGGCTTACTGAATGGCCTGCCTGCGCTTCGTTCATCCTGAATCTCCCCTGTACAGGTATTGTTTCTGTATGAAGTTGCTGGAATGGGTGAATAGCATTAGAATTAGTCTGCTGCTGAAAAGCTTTATTTCGTTCAGTTTGGAGAATGGCTGCAAGATGATGTAAATAAGATACCTTTTCCCTTAACTGGATCAACGCTAAATTTCGTTCTCGTAGATTGCCGGTAGCGTAAGTCAGCTGAATTAAATAATGTAATTCTGAAAAAGTGGCAGCAATCTCGTTGTCGATCAACTGATGATTTGCCATTTTTAGTGAACCCCCTTTTGGGGAAGTTATAGTATTAATTCCTTTTGTCATTTTATTCTAAAAAACTATTTTTATTACTGAAATGGTAGATGAATGAACACTTTCGTGATGAAATTTTATGATTAGAGGAAATCAAGAAAATTCTATTACACCCATAGCAAATAAAATTATATCTACCGTTGGAATAAGTTTTTCTAAGTTAGTACTCTTTTTTCCACACAACAGGCGTTTTCTCCACTCCTTCCTTTTACTACAACAACAAATAATGAGACAGGCAGCCATCAATAACCTGTCTCACTTATTCGTGTTTACTTTTATGGCTTCAAAACAACCTTAATGCAATCATCCTTGCGGTCATTGAAAATATCATATCCTTTGGCGGCGTCTTCTAGCGGTATCCGGTGAGTGATGATATCCGTCGGATCAAACTCGCCGTTTACTACCATGTCAAATAGTTTTGGCATGTAATGAACGACTGGTGCCTGGCCCATTTTCATGGTAATGTTTCTTTCGAAGAAGCGTCCTAGTGGAAACATATTGTAGCGTAACCCATAAACTCCGGTGAGTTGTACAGTTCCAAATTTGCGCACAGCGGTATGAGCTATCTCAATAGCGGAAAGCGTACCGCCCTGCAGCTTCAATTTTTGTTCAACCTTTTCAACTGCGGATTTCTTGCCGTCCATACCAACACAATCGATGACGACATCTGCTCCGCCATCTGTCAGGTCCTGAAGGAATTTTCCTGGGTCATCCTGCTGAGTAAAGTCAAAAATTTCAACATTGTTTGTTGATTTCGCATGCATGAGTCTGTAATCAAGATGGTCAACAGCAATGACTCGTTTTGCGCCCTTTATCCAGGCAAACTTTTGCGTCATTAATCCAACTGGCCCACTACCGAGAACGATAACAGTATCTCCCTTTTTCACTCCTGCATTCTCGACGCTCCACCATGCTGTTGGAATGACATCTGACAGGAAAAGGAGTGACTCGTCTTCGAGCTCACATGACTCAGGCACGACAAATGATGTGAAATCTCCATAAGGTACCTTTAAATATTCCGCCTGTCCGCCCGGATGGTTACCGTATTGCTCGGTATACCCGAAATAACCCCCAGTATCCTTGTATTCATTGGTGTTGTCACATTGGCTTTCCATTTGGTTCTGGCAAAAAAAACATTCACCACAAGAAACGTTAAAAGGAATGACTACACGATCGCCTTTTTTCACCTTTGAAACGCCCGGCCCAACTTCTTCCACAATACCCATCGGTTCATGACCGATGATATATCCTGGACGGAGAGGCATGTTCCCCTGGTAAAGGTGAAGGTCAGAACCACAAATAGCTGTAGAAGTAATCTTGACTATCATATCTTTTTCATGTTCGATCTTAGGTGCTTCTACATTTTTCACTTGTACATCCTTTGTACCTTGATACGTAACTGCTTTCAATTCACGCCACCCCATTCCTTTAATTACATTAAAAAGAATTCCCTTGATTTAAAATAAAAAACATGTTTGGCAACTTTTCCAATAATTAGCTTCATACATAACTTTCTTTTTTATAATGCACCTTATAAAATGGAGGTGTTAAATATGGACCCAAATCAGCCTGGAAATGAGAAGCTTCCTGATTTTAAGGAAATGAACGACCGTATCTTTATCAATCCATACTCTGGCCCACAGCTAGTAGTTAAAACGAATCTCGATCCGAATGATGCGACAGATGAAAATCCTTATTTTAAAAATGATAATATGACGGATTCCCAACAATTCAAGGAATATTTCAAGGAGTAGACAATGGAAAAAACACAAGCATATTTGCGCGAAATTCTATCTGATTATACTGAAAGCTATCCCCTTAGCAAAAAAATCTATCAGCGGATCGAAGAAGGCAATTACCCGTCGGAAGGTGAATTTGTAAGAGATCTTACAGCGGAGGAAATTGAATTTTTAAATAAAATCCTTCCCGAAGCAATTGAATATGCGAAAAATGAACTGGATGCTAAACGTGCTCAACAATTGAATGAAGTTTATGAACTACTCTATTAACACCAGGAAGGGCTCCCTTTCCTTCCTGGTCCCTGTTTCAATTAATTCCGATTGATTTGCTTTAATGATGTAATTTTCCTCTTTCAAAAAATCCATTCCCGGTATCTCGACGTATTCCTTTAAGAACTGCTAATCAGCCCCATTAATGAATTTTCAAACAATATTCATAACACTGTGAAAACGGTTGTTATATAATCTAAGTATTCATTTTAAGGAGAATGCCAATGGACCTTGTCATTCCTTTTTAATACTGGAATTATATAAATCCATATCGGAGGTCAAAAATGAATAAACTCGGAAGCTTTATTTTTAGATATAAAGGAACAGTCATTTTAATTTGGGTTGGGTTCATCATATTTTTAGGTTTTTTTGCCTTACAATTGCCTTCGGTACTAAGCGGCAATGGATTTGAATTTAATGGTGAATATAAGCAGACTAAGAATATTCTTGAGAAGGATTTTGGTCAGCATCAAGCTTCCATAATTATCCTTTATGAAAAAGAAAAGAGTGTTTCGAAAGAAGATTGGGTTGCCTTTATAAAGGATTCTTTCGAAGAAGCTACAAAAGCTTCAGGAGCCGAGGATAGTGTGTCACCTTTTCAGCAAAAAGGTATGCTGAAGGATAATATCGCGTATGGACTCTTATTGTTTGACAAGGATGCTTCATCGATGGGGGATGATATTAACGGACTCCGCGAGGTCTTAAAGGATGAGAATGGGATAAAGGTAGCAATTACGGGAGAACCCGTGATCGTTAAGGATTTAAACCAGGCTAGCCAGGATGATCTCGCAAAAGCTGAGATGATTGGCCTGCCAATCGCGTTAATTGTGCTGATCCTTGCGTTCGGGAGTTTAGTCGCAGCTAGCTTGCCGCTTTTGGTTGGAATTTTTTCGATACTCAGCACAATGGGGGCAGTATATTTTTTCAGCTACTGGTTCGACTTGACGATTTTTATCCTTAATATCATTCCAATGATTGGGCTGGCATTGAGTATTGATTTCGCTCTTTTATTCATAAACCGATTTAAGGAGGAAATTAATAAGCAATCTGTAAAGGATGCAATCATGATTACGACCGCAACCGCCGGACGTTCAATTATTTTTTCAGCGATGTGTGTGTTTATCGGCCTTCTCGGCTTGATATTCATCAAAATAGACATTTTTCAGAACGTAGCAATCGGTGGCATGACGGTCGTTTTCATATCTGCTCTATCTGCCATCACATTTCTCCCTGCAATCCTTGGCTTATTAGGAAACAAAGTTCACTCCTTAAGTGTATTAAAGGTGAAAACGGACAAGCCAGGAATATGGAGCACCTTTGCCCATTTTGTTATGAAAAGGCCTGTAATTATGACATTTCTGGCTCTAGGTTTATTAATTACCGGATTGATTCCCGTTAGACAAATGGAGCTGACCGTCCCTGGAGTTGATGCACTGCCTCCAACTTATGACGCAAGGATAGCCTATGACAAATTCCAGGATGAATTCGTGGAACAACATAAAAGTACCGACAAGGAAGTAAAGATAATTCTTAAAACAGAAGGAAATGTTTTATCAAAAGGAAATGTTGAAAATCTGCATGCTGTGTTAAGTGACTTAGAAAAAAGCAAAGATGTAGAGTCTGTCGATTCTGTCTTCTCATTGTCTGGAATTGATGACCCCGCTGCATTTTTAGCGACTGCATCTCAGGTGAACAGTCCTATTAAGCCGGTAATTGACAGGCTTATTTCAGAAGATAAGATGCTTGCGAGTGTTTATTTAAAAGAAACTTTATCCGCACAAGAAGCGCATGATTGGGTGAGGAATGCTGCCGATAAAGAATATAATGTTTCAATATTATTCGGAGGAAATCCTAAATTCGAGCAGGAAATCTTTGATGAGATCTTTGAAAAAGCTCCAAAAGGTTTGACTTTAATCCTTATATCTACCTTTATCATCTTAATGGTTGCTTTTCGATCCCTGCTCATACCTCTTAAGGCGATTATAATGAACATACTCAGCTTAAGTGCAACATTCGGAATTGTCGTTTGGATCTTTCAGGAAGGCCATCTCGGTGTAGAACCAACAAGTATAGCTCTAATCCTTCCAGTATTTGTATTCAGTCTCGTTTTTGGTCTTTCGATGGACTATGAGGTATTCCTGATTTCACGTATACACGAGGAATATCTGAAAACGAAAGACAATAAATATGCAACCTTAACCGGATTAATTTCTACTAGTAAAATCATTTCATCTGCCGCCGCAATCATGATTGTCGTCACAGGTGCATTCGCATTTACAGGAGTTGCTCCTGTCAAGCAAATGGGGGTCGGAATCGCACTGGCTATTTTTATTGACGCGACCGTCATACGAATGGTACTGGTTCCGTCACTAATGAAGCTGCTTGGTGACTGGAACTGGTGGTTTTTTGGACTTAAACCATCCAAACACAATAAACCTGGACATTAAAATGAAAACACAAAAAAACAGCAAAAGCCCAGCTGTTTTTTTGTTAGATATTATAGACTATCCTCTTGCAGATAAAGTCTTTTCATCTTCAATGGTTTCTTCCCCCATTTGCTCCCGGTGGTAAATCGCGTTGATTTCACCGCCAAGGACGAGCGCAAGCCCTGTAAGGAATAACCATAGCATCAGGACAATTACACCGCCAAGGCTCCCATAGGTTGCTGAATAGTTTCCGAAGTTGCTTACATAAAACGAAAACCCAAGGGAAATCAGCTGCCAAACAACTGTAGCGAAAATGGCTCCAGGAATGACATGTTTGAATGGATAATGCTTATTTGGCGCAATACGATATAAACCTGCTATTACCGCTACCATTACGACAAATGCAACAATCCAGCGTACAATACGGAAGATAATTTCAAATCGTTCTGGGATATGGATGATTGATTGAACTGTATCTAATAAAACTTTCCCGAACACTGGGAGCAGCAACGCAACAACAAATGCAAGAATCAATCCGATTGTCAGCATAATTGATATAAGTCTTGCCTTAATGAAGGATCTAGTTTCCTCCACATCAAAAGCGATATTCATTGCTTTCATAAATGCATTCATTCCATTAGATGCTGACCATATTGTTCCGATAATACCGAAGGTCAGCAATCCCCCGTTCCTCTCACTGACGAGTTTAACGACATTATCTCGTAATAATTGTGCTGATTCCGATGGGAGCAATTTATTTACGACATCAATTGCTTTTTGAGGATCGATATTTAAATAAGGAACAATTGCAATTAATAGAATCAGCATAGGAAACAAAGCCAGCATGTAATAATAGGCCTGCTGGGCAGCCAATCCTGTAGCTCGGTCTTCTTTTAACTCACCTAGCAGACTCTTTCCATAATGCATAAATTTCTCTTTCATTTTATGACTCACCTCTCGTAGGACTTCCAGTATGCTTGTCTTTTCCCCGTCTTGATAATTTTTAATCATGATAAATAAATCCAGCATGCCCTTCGTTACAAAATTCCCTACGCAAAAAAGGCCATTTCTTGGAAAATGGCCTTTAAAAGTTTTTATTTTTCCTCATCTACATATGGATCATGTTCATAAGCAGGGAGATCACCAAAGGATGTCATAATCCCTTCCTGGTCCAGTTCGTCCTCATATTTCTCATGCTGTTTATTTGGGTAGACAGTGATTTCTCTACCAGTAATGTCATTGCCTACAAAGTTCTCAAAGTCTTCAACGTAGCCGACATTTTCTTCTGATTCAATATACATATCATTATAATTGTCCTGGGGAGTGACAAAATCTGATGGTGATTCCGATGTACCCCAGCTAGATACCTCCTGCCAGGAATCCTCAGCATCATAGGCCACATTTTCATCCTTGTTATCAAGATCGAATTTCCCAAAAGGAGGCATCAATACTCCTTCTTCTATTGGACGATTATGAGAAACTGTCCGGTCTGGTGTATGTTCAATGCAGAATCTTGTTTCTGGTAAGGCTTCAAGCCTTTCAAGCGGAATTTCTCGGCCGCATGCCTCACATTTTCCGTATGCTCCTTTGTCTATTGCCTGCAATGCCTTGTTAATATTCTGGATTTGGTATTCTACATGGTCGTTTAGAGCAATGTCTTTTTCCCTTTCATATAATTCGGTTCCTTCATCGCCTGGATGGTTGTCATAACTAGAAAGCTCACCCATTGATTCATGGAAATGCCCACTCCTTAAATCAAAGTGATCATTACCGTCCAGATGGGACTCGAGATCTTTTTTATTTTTGAGAAGCTCTGCCTTGAATGCCGACAGCTGCCCATTTGTAAGCATATCAGCTGCTCCTTTCTGATAAAGCGGTTTTTCTTATCTTGCTGCAATTTGCCTAATTTAATAAAAGGTAATAAGTGTTATCTTTTCCGCCAGTACCATTTTCACGACTCGGTTCATAAGATATATGACAACTTCCCAAAAATTAATAGGAGTGATGCCTATGACTTTATTTGTTAACGGATATGTTTCTCCGCAGATTTACAAAAAAAACGAGGACATAAATGAACAGAACAACCAGGGAAAATTTCACCTTAATTTTTTACAAGAAGTATTGAATGAACAGCAGAAATTTAATAGTGAATTAACTGGAAGCGTTTCTCAGTTCGACAACACCCTGAAGCAAAGCCGCATGGAACAATATTCAAATTTCATGGAGTTAGTATCTGTTCTGGCGAGACAGGAAAATTTGTCAGAAAAGGTGATTGAAAATATATCGGAACAAAAAGAGTCCACAACAGAAATAGATGAAAAGCTAATCAAACTAGAAGAAATGCATGAACAATTTGCCCAATCATTTTTAAGCAAGGAGTTAATCAGCCAAGCCATTCTCGACCAGCTCGCCTGCCAGGAAACAATGATACAGGATTTAAATCGAAAGCTTCTTGAATATGAGGATGTAACAAAAGCCCTGGTCGTTCAAGCGAAGAAACAAGAGGAACTTCACGACATGGTTTCAAAACAGGCGGATTTACAGGGAATCTTCCACCAGACAATTATGGAACAACTAGGCAAGCAAGATGCAGTAGGAGAAACGATTACGGACCAGCTTAGTGAAATTAAAGACTCATTATCCATGAAAGCCAATGCTATTATGGATAAAATAGAAGAGCAATATTCTAAAATCACTCAGTTCTTCCTGAGTCTTATCATGCCCAACATCCATCAAAAGAAAATAATAAAAGGAAAAACCTTTAAAACCACCAGTATAAAAAAAGACTAAAAAAGCATTGGCATATGGCCAATGCTTTTCAAATATATGTTTAGTTCAGAATAGTAACTTTAACTTGCTTTCTGCCCCATGCAAGCGCACCATCTTGAGTCGGGACAAAGACATCGATACGGTTGCCTTTGATTGCTCCGCCAATATCCGAGGCTGTCGCATATCCATAACCTTCGACGTGAACTTTTGAACCCAATGGAATCACAGAAGGATCTACAGCTATTACCTTTGCATCTGGATTGGTTTTCAAATTCACACCAGTTTTAGTAATTCCTGAACAACCTTCACAGCTTGCAGTGTAAGCTGTAGCTTCAACAGTGATTTCCTTGGAAGAAGCTGCTGGTGCCTGAACCGTTTTTGCAGGTACTGCTGACGCTGCAGCCTTTGCTGGTGCCGCAGTGTTTACTGCTGCTGGCTGAACAGCAGCTGCTGGTTTTGCCTTCATTTCTGCAGGCATATTTGTGTAAACAGCTATTCTCATGCCTGGACGAATAAGATCAGAAGATAATTTATTCCATTCTTTGAGATCATTTACGGATACTCCATATGCTTTTGCAATATTCCAGAGTGTATCTCCTTCTCTTACTTGTACATACTTAATAGGAGATACTTCTAGCAGGTCATTTGGATGAATAACATCGCTAGTTAGGTTATTCCATTTTTTTATGGATTCCACAGATGTGTCGTATGTTTTTGAAAGACCCCACAATGTATCTCCCTTATGTACGACGATTTCCTCAGCCTGTGCTTGTGCGCCGGCAGCTCCAGAAATTGCCGCGACAGCAACCAATGATAATAATGTCTTTTTCATTTGTTTGCCTCCCATCGGCTAATTTTTCTCACGTGAATTATCGTAACATAGAAATTCCTGAGAAAAAGAACAGTGAGATGTAAATTCGATTACGAGAATAACAGTAATATAACGGGAATATGTCATATTTACTGAAAATTCTGTAAAAATAAACACTTTTCAGGATATAATTTCATTATATTTACATTAAGCCCTAGATTTTTCTAATTTGACTAGTTTTTATCTGAACAGAATAATTGCGTGAATATAAAAAAAAATGGTCTTCATGACATTAAACTTCATATGAATACTAGCTCTCTTTAACTTGTGTGTTGATTTCTGCTCCAATTAAGCCAATTGATATTAATATTTGGCTCTGTTATTATTCATTGTTGATTTTCGTATAAGGATAGAATTCATAGGCGGAGAATTTCCGGCTATTGTATATAGAGGAAGCTTAAGAAGCAGATATAAGCGGAGGTATTCCGATTAACTGCTCTAAATAAGACAAAATCCAAAGGTTTGGATAGTATAAACGGAAAAACTCCCTTTATTTTTATGGAAATATGACTATTTCCCAATTTAAACGGAATTTTACCGTTTATTTTTCAAACACAGTGAAATCAACATTCAGTTATAACAGAGCCTAATATTTTTAGTATGTAAACTTTCAGTGTCGGAAGAAAATAATCTCACCAAAAACATAATGAAAGATCGATTAATCCAATCTCTTAAAAATGAGGTATCTTTATCGACTCCAATTCCAGTTATCTGCAAAATCGGCATACTCTCGTTATATACAAGGGTGTTATGCATTTTATCATGGATTTCAAAAATAAAAATAGCTAAAATCTCCAAAAGGAGATTTTAGCTATTTTTTTACGCGATCCTTTCGACCTTCACAGCACATGCTTTAAATTCCGCTGTACCAGAAATCGGATCGTATTCATTCAGTGTCAATACATTGGTCGGAACCTCGGACCAATGGAAGCTCATGAAGACAAGTCCTGGGACAACCTGGTCTGTGATTTTCGCTTTCACTGTCAATGTTCCTCGTCTGGAGCTTACCCTTACAATTTCACCATCATTGATATTTAATTTGCCTGCGTCTTCAGGATGTATATCAAGAGTTTCCTCAGTCTGTTTAATTTTAACGCCTGAAGCATAATGTCGTGTTTGGGTATGCGTATTGTATGACTCATACCGCCTTCCGGTTGTCAGTGTAAAAGGATATTCCTCGTCAGGCTGCTCAAGAGGCGGTGTATATTCGACTGGGACGAACGCTGAACGTTTATCGTTCTCCCCTCCTAAATGAAATCTTTCGTGGAGAATTTTAGTTCCCGGATGGGTTTCATCAGGGCATGGATAATGGATTCCATACTCCTTGTTTAAACGTGCATAGGAGATACCTCCATACATTTCCCAGGCCAGCTCCCTCACTTCATCCCAAATTTCCTCACTTGACCTGTAATGCATTGCATAGCCCATTCTTGCCGAAAGTTCACAGAGGATTTCCCAATCTTCTTTTACGCCTTGGCGTGCATTTACTGCGGTGCGGACACGCTGAATTCTTCTATCTGTATTGGTGTATGTTCCTTCAACTTCTCCCCATGACTTTGCCGGCAATACTACATCAGCCATATCGGCTGTTTCTGTCATGAAGATATCCTGTACAATCAATAAATCCAGCTTCTCTAAGAGAATCTTTGTATGGTTCATATGCACATCTGCAAGAAGCGGATTTTCTCCTATGACGTACAATGCTTTGATTTCTCCAGTCTCAATCTTGTCAAATGTCCTCGTCTGTGTATCGCCAATTTTTTGGTTGATTTTTACCTTCCAGGCTTCTTCAAAGCGTAAGCGGTAATCATCCTGAAGTAGACTGACTGCACCAGTGAGCTGGTTAGGGAGACAGCCCATATCACCGGCACCCTGTACATTGTTTTGCCCCCTTAATGGCATGATTCCAGAACCCTTCTTGCCTATTTGCCCTGTAAGCAATGCCAGGTTGGCAATATCAAACACGTTATTGACACCACAATGATGTTCTGTGATTCCCAGAGTATAGGCAATCATCGATTTACTAGAGTTTGCATACAATCTTGCAATCTCGATAATATCCTCCGGTGGGATGCCTGTAATTTCCGATGAAAATTCTGGAGTGTATCTAGCGACCTTCTCAAGCAATGTATCAAATTCATCGGTATGTTTTCCAATAAACCCTTTATCGTATAGACCTTCAGTTATTATCACACGAATCATGGCATTAATCAGAGCAATATCAGTTCCAACTTGAATTTGTATATGCTTGTGGGCAGACTTAACCATGTCAATTTTTCTTGGGTCAATAACGATAACCTTTAATCCAGCTTTAGCAGCTTTTTTAATTCTGTTCCCTATGATTGGATGGGCCTCCGTCGTATTGGAACCCATGAGTAAAAGAACTTCTGCTTCATCTATATCTTCAAGAGTGTTAGTTGGGAAACCGCTTCCAAAAACAGTCGCCAGACCGGCGACACTAGGGGCGTGTCAGGTTCGGTTACATCCATCAATATTATTGCTCCCTATGACTGTCCTCATAAATTTTTGTGTTATATAATTTGATTCATTCGTGGTCCTTGCACAAGCAAACATGGAAATCGCATCGGGTCCAAAATCATTTTTAATCGAAGTAAGCTTGTTTGCAATAAAATCATAAGCCTCCTCCCATGTAACATTTACAAGCTTGCCTGCTTTTCTGATCAAAGGAGTCGTAAGTCTTCCCGGGGCATGAACATACTGATAAGCAAACGCACCTTTCACGCAAGTTTGACCTTTGTTGACAGGCGCTTCTTTATCGCCTCTAATTTTCATAATCTTATTGTCTTCCACTTCCAGTATCAATCCGCAGCCTGTTCCGCAATACCCGCAAACAGTCTTAATTTGGCTGGTCGATGTCATTCCTTCCCCTCCCTGCACTTAATGATATAAATAACTACCTTACTTTAAATAGTAGTCTAAAATTTGCCAGTAATGTTGAATATTCCAGAGAATTTTTTGTCATATTTCCAACATTTTATCGACAAAAATTTTTTCATTACGTAGTATTACTTTTTTATGGTATGAAGGTAGTAATCGGTTTGAGAAATTTGAGCCTGAGTTTACTTCTTCGTACATAGTAACGACAAGAATCTCCCAGGAGTCATGCGCCTTCCACTCCAATCAACAAGCATAAAAACCACATTTACCATTAATTGAGCCAAATAAAAAAGGCGAGAATTAAGCCCCCGCCTTTTAAAATGATATTATGCAATTTTTGCCGGCAGCAAAATTTTAAAGGTTGTTCCTTTATTTTGCTCGCTTTCGATATAAACCTTACCATTATGACTTTCAATAATCTTGAAACTGACCATAAGTCCAAGCCCATTTCCGTTTTTCTTCGTTGTATAGAATGGCTCACCAATCTTTTTAAGGGTATCAGGCGGGATCCCCACACCTGTATCCTTGATTGAGATAAGCACATTCTCATCCTGGATTTCTGTGGTAACCCTTAAATCTCCGCCATCAGGCATCGCTTCAATACCATTTTTAATAAAGTTGAGGAATACTTGCTTAAGTCGATTTTCATCGCACTCGATTTGAACGATATCCTCATCTGCATCGAACTCCAGTTTGACGTTTCTCTTTCTTGCTTCAAACTTGAGCATCGAAACGACATTCTGCACAATCGGGATGATATTCTTTTCTTCAAGCTCAACAGCTTTAGGTTTAGCCAATACCATGAATTCCTCAACAATATTATTGACTCTGTCAATTTCATCAAGAATGATTTCAAGGAACTCCTGGCGCTGCGGATCTTGTTCATCCATTTGCAGGAACTCAGCATACCCCTTCATCGAAGTCAGGGGATTCCTTATTTCATGTGCCACACCTGCTGCCAGCTGACCCACTGCTGCCAGTTTATCCTGTCGATGCAGCATTTCTTCTGACTTTTTCTTTTCTGTAATATCATTCCTGATGGCAAGGTACTGATAAGGTTTGCCATTTTCATTCAGGAAGGGAACGATTGTTGTATCTACCCAATAATAGGAACCATCCTTTGCCCTGTTGCGAATTTCTCCCTTCCATACTTGGCCAG
>NZ_JBALSS010000033.1:0-32136 GCF_036967045.1 Bacillus sp. JJ1609
ACTCCGACAAAGAAGCGCTTTTTGCTTCTGCCGGCGGAGTTGAAGTTTCGGAGTTTCTAGGAGGCGAAACTAGACAAGCGACTCGAGGGGCTAGGCGCTGGAGCTAGACATTTCTCGAAGTGAATTTTATACTTAGTTTAGAATAGAAACAAGGCGCGAGTGATCGTGCCTTGTTTTCTACAATAAAAACATAAAGTTAAAAGTAATATACATACATAATTTTTTAGCAATTTCCCATATGCCGATTTAATGGCACCATTTATGGTTAAGATGATTTAGTACATATTTTTTCACAATGGTTCATAAGCACGAAACTTGTCCATGTCAAGGGTTATTATTTCCTGTACCTTGGCATAATGTGTTACAATGCAATACATACCTGCTCAACCGAAGCAGAAAAACCGTTACTTAACTTTTCGTTTGCTTATGAATTGCAGCTTTATATATTGTTAGAAGTTCTCAAGGGGTGAAGGCATTGTTCAAATTTAATGATGAAAAAGGGCAGCTTAAGTGTTCTTTCTGCGGCAAAACGCAGGATCAAGTCCGCAAGTTAGTAGCAGGGCCTGGGGTCTACATCTGTGATGAGTGTATTGAATTATGCACGGAAATCGTTGAAGAGGAACTGGGCACTGAAGAAGAAGTTGAATTTAAAGATGTACCAAAACCAATGGAAATCCGAGATATCCTTAATGAGTATGTAATTGGGCAGGACCAGGCTAAGAAAAACTTGTCTGTAGCCGTTTATAATCATTATAAGCGTATCAATTCAAACAGTAAGATTGATGATGTTGAGCTTTCAAAGAGTAACATTGCGATGATCGGGCCGACAGGAAGCGGTAAAACATTGCTTGCGCAAACTCTAGCCCGCATTCTCAATGTACCATTCGCGATTGCGGATGCTACATCACTTACTGAAGCCGGTTATGTTGGTGAAGACGTAGAAAATATCCTTTTGAAATTGATCCAGTCTGCAGATTATGATGTGGAGAAAGCTGAAAAAGGGATCATCTACATCGATGAAATCGATAAAATTGCAAGAAAATCCGAAAACCCTTCTATTACAAGAGATGTTTCCGGTGAAGGCGTTCAGCAGGCGCTATTGAAAATTCTTGAAGGAACAGTTGCAAGCGTTCCGCCACAAGGTGGACGTAAGCATCCTCATCAGGAATTCATCCAAATTGACACAACGAATATACTATTCATCTGCGGTGGAGCATTTGATGGAATCGAATCAATCATCAAACGCCGCCTTGGCCAAAAAGTAATTGGCTTCGGTTCCGATAAGAAAGAAGAAGAATTAGACAAGAAGGAATTGCTGTCAAAAGTGCTTCCTGAAGACTTATTGAAGTTTGGTTTGATTCCAGAATTCATCGGCCGTTTGCCAGTAATCGCCAGCCTGACTCCGCTTGATGAAGAAGCGCTGGTTGAAATCCTGACTAAGCCGAAAAACGCTCTTGTGAAGCAGTATCAAAAGATGCTTGAGCTTGATAATGTTGAGCTTGATTTCGAAGACGATGCCCTTGTTGAAATCGCAAAAAAGGCAATCGAGCGAAAGACAGGAGCCCGCGGACTCCGTTCAATCATCGAAGGCATCATGCTTGACGTCATGTTCGACTTGCCATCACGTGATGATATCGTAAAATGCATCATCACAAAAGAAACAGTCGAAAACAACATGCCGCCAAAGCTAGTGCTAGAAGACGGAACCGTCCTGAAAGACGAAAGAAACTCAGCATAATAACAAAGAGTCCGGTGAACTCCACCGGACTCTTTTTCTGTACCGCATTAAAGCAGTGGGGGTCTGACCCCCAGCGCTTTAATGCGAGAATGGATGGGAAAATTCACTTGAAAATATTGTTTATTCCAACTCGGTCAAGGGGATACTAGGGTAAAGCGAATAGTCATCAACTTACGGGAGGGAATTTATTTGAGTTGGACCGGAATCGCCTTATTCATACAGCTGTTTTTTGGGATTATCATTGGGCTGTATTTCTGGAATCTGTTAAGAAATCAACGAACTCAAAAGGTATCGATTGACCGGGAATCCAGAAAGGAAATGGAACAGCTGAGGAAAATGAGATCCATATCTCTTAGTGAGCCTTTGGCCGAAAAAGTTAGGCCTGCCACCTTTAACGACATTGTCGGGCAGGAAGATGGTATAAAAGCATTAAAAGCTGCTCTTTGCGGACCTAATCCCCAGCATGTCATTATTTACGGGCCTCCTGGTGTAGGGAAAACTGCGGCTGCCCGACTTGTCCTTGATGAAGCAAAGCAGAATTCCAAATCTCCTTTTCAATCTTCTTCAGTGTTTGTGGAGCTCGATGCAACTACAGCAAGATTTGATGAAAGAGGAATTGCCGATCCGTTGATTGGTTCTGTCCATGATCCGATTTATCAGGGAGCAGGAGCGATGGGGCAGGCAGGTATACCGCAGCCGAAGCAAGGAGCGGTGACCAATGCTCACGGCGGGGTTTTATTTATTGATGAAATTGGTGAATTACATCCAATTCAAATGAACAAGCTTTTGAAAGTTTTAGAAGACAGGAAAGTGTTTTTAGAAAGTGCCTATTATAATGAAGAAAATGCACAAATTCCAACACATATCCATGACATCTTCAAAAATGGGCTGCCTGCGGATTTCCGACTTGTAGGCGCGACGACAAGGACTCCAAGCGAAATTCCTCCTGCCATTAGGTCAAGATGTATGGAAGTATTTTTCCGCGAGTTAAGTCAGGAGGAAATCTCTAAAGTAGCCAGAAACGCAGCTGAAAAAGTAAATCTGACGATGAGTGAAGAAGCGATATCGATTCTTTCTAACTATGCACGCAATGGACGTGAAGCTGTCAATATGGTTCAGATAGCGGCAGGACTGGCTATAACGGAAGAACGCTCATACATTAAGGAGGAGGAAATTGAATGGGTAGTTCATTCTAGCCAGCTGACTCCGAGAATGGAACGCAAAATAAATGAAAAATCTGCTGTCGGACTCGTTAATGGACTTGCAGTATATGGCCCTAATACAGGTGCTCTCCTAGAAATCGAGGTTACGGTTATAAAAGCAAAGGATAAAGGATCAATAAATATTACCGGCATTGTTGATGAAGAAAGTATTGGTGGACAGGGTAAATCGATCAGAAGAAAAAGTATGGCAAGGGGCTCGATCGAAAATGTTATTACTGTCCTCAGGTCAATGGGTGTACCTGCGGATGAATTTGATATCCACGTTAATTTCCCTGGTGGAACTCCTATCGATGGGCCATCAGCAGGAATTGCCATGGCCACAGGTATTTACTCGGCAATCTATAAAATACCGATGGACAATACAGTAGCCATGACAGGAGAAATTAGCATCCATGGAAATGTAAAGCCAATTGGCGGAGTTTATCCGAAGGTTAAAGCTGCGAAAAAAGCCGGCGCCACAAAGGTTATCATTCCAAAAGAAAACGTGCAGACAATCCTAAATGAAATTACAGATATCGAAATCATCCCTGTGACTCACCTGGATGAGGTTTTTGAAATCGCCTTGCTTAAAGAGCATCCACGCGAACAAATTATTTCAGTTGCTCCAGATCTTGTAAAAAAGGAAACGAGCTAAACATGGATTGAAAAAGGACGCGTAATGCGTTCTTTTTTAATGGTTTATATTTCCCTGGTAAAGGTGAAAAAGGAGCATATCAACTGAGCAGGACTTGTTTAAAATTATTCTGTAAGCAGAGTAGCAGACATATTTTTAGCGTAATTTCAGGATACTAACAATTAGATGTCACAGTTAGAAACCGTCCTTTTTGCTCTTGATATTAGACACTAGAAAATAAATACGATAGAATTGAACAACAAAGTATTAAAATGCTTATAGAATGTTACAATGCATGTTGGAGGTGCAATATCATGGCGAACGAAAAAGAGCTCACTGTCCCTCTATTGCCGCTTCGCGGTCTTCTCGTATATCCGACAATGGTGCTTCATTTAGATGTTGGTCGGGAAAAATCTGTACAGGCTCTTGAGAAGGCTATGGTGGATGACCATTTGATCTTTCTTACGACTCAAAAGGATATTTCTATAGATGAACCAGGCGAAGAGGATTTGTACCAAGTGGGTACACTCACTCGTGTTAAACAGATGCTGAAGCTGCCGAACGGAACGATCCGCGTTCTAGTTGAAGGCTTGGCAAGAGCTGAAATCATTGAACTTTTCGATGAAAAAGATTACTACTCCTGCACACTGAGAACGTTTGAAGACAGGGAAACGAAGGATGTCGAAGATGAAGCATTAATGAGGACAATGCTTGAGTATTTCGAACAATACATAAAAATGTCCAAGAAAATTTCTGCGGAAACGTATGCATCAGTTTCTGACATCGAAGAGCCAGGAAGAATGGCAGATATCATTGCTTCCCACCTGCCTTTGAAATTAAAAGAAAAGCAGGAAATATTAGAGACGATTGATATAAAAGAACGTGTTAACCGCGTGATTGAAATTATCCATAATGAAAAAGAAGTTCTGGGTCTGGAGAAGAAAATTGGCCAGCGCGTCAAGCGGTCAATGGAGCGCACGCAAAAGGAATATTATTTGCGTGAACAAATGAAAGCGATCCAGAAAGAACTTGGCGAAAAAGAAGGCAAGACTGGTGAAATAGCAGAGCTTAACGAAAAAATTGAGCTTGCAGGAATGCCTGAACATGTAAAAGAAACAGCCCTGAAGGAATTGGACCGCTACGAAAAGGTTCCGACAACCTCTGCTGAAAGCGCAGTGATAAGGAACTATATTGAGTGGCTAGTTACTTTGCCGTGGTCGAAGGCAACCAATGATGACCTTGATATCAACAAAGCGGAAAAAGTCTTGAATAAAGACCATTATGGACTTGAAAAGGTTAAGGAACGTGTGCTTGAGTATCTTGCTGTCCAGCAGCTGACAAACTCGTTAAAAGGGCCAATCCTCTGCCTTTCTGGACCTCCGGGAGTCGGTAAAACAAGTCTCGCCAGATCAATTGCAAAATCATTGAACAGGAATTTTGTACGTGTTTCCCTGGGCGGTGTCCGTGATGAATCTGAAATCCGCGGCCACAGAAGGACTTATGTTGGCGCAATGCCAGGCCGGATTATTCAGGGAATGAAGAAATCAGGAACAATCAATCCTGTATTCCTGTTAGATGAAATCGATAAAATGTCGAGTGATTTCCGCGGGGACCCATCAGCTGCTATGCTTGAGGTGCTGGATCCTGAGCAAAATTACAACTTCAGCGACCATTATATCGAGGAGCCATATGACCTTTCTAAAGTTATGTTCATTGCGACCGCAAATAATCTTTCGACTGTTCCAGGTCCATTGCTGGACAGGATGGAAATCATTAATATTGCGGGATATACAGAGCTTGAAAAGCTGCATATTGCCAAAGATCATTTGCTGCCTAGACAAATAAAGGATCATGGTCTATCCAAGTCCCAGCTTCAAATGAAGGATGACGCAATAACGAAAGTAATACGTTATTATACTCGTGAATCCGGCGTTCGTTCTCTGGAAAGGCAGCTTGCAGCAATCTGCCGTAAAACAGCGAAAATCGTTGTATCCGGAGAGAAAAAACGAGTGGTTGTAAATGAAAAGAATGTGGAAGAATTCCTTGGCAAGACTAAGTTCAGATATGGGCAGGCAGAACTTGAAGACCAGGTGGGCGTTGCTACAGGACTCGCCTATACAACTGTAGGCGGTGACACACTTCAAATTGAAGTGTCACTATCCCCGGGCAAAGGCAAACTTGTACTGACAGGAAAGCTTGGAGATGTCATGAAGGAATCAGCTCAGGCAGCCTTTAGCTATGTCCGTTCTAAAGCAAAGGATTTGGACATCGATCCGGACTTCCATGAAAAGAATGATATTCATATCCACGTCCCCGAAGGTGCTGTTCCTAAAGATGGACCTTCTGCAGGGATTACCATTGCTACTGCACTCGTATCTGCTTTATCAGGAAGGCCGATTCGCAGGGAAGTAGGAATGACTGGAGAAATAACTCTTAGGGGACGCGTATTGCCAATCGGCGGCCTAAAGGAAAAATCATTGAGCGCCCACAGGGCAGGCCTGACAAAGATTATTCTTCCAAAAGATAACGAAAAAGATATTGACGACATTCCTGAAAGTGTACGTAAGGAGCTTGAATTCGTGTTAGTTTCTCATCTAGATGAAGTACTTAAGCACGCTCTAGTTAGCGGTGATGTTCAATGAAAGTAAATAGCGCAGAAATAGTGATCAGTGCTGTAAGGCCGAACCAGTACCCGGAAACGACTCTTCCGGAATTCGCCCTTGCAGGCCGGTCCAATGTAGGGAAATCTTCTTTTATCAATAAAATGCTGAACCGGAAAAGTCTCGCCAGGACTTCTTCGAAGCCAGGAAAAACGCAGACTTTGAATTTTTACTTGATCAATGAAATGCTTCATTTCGTTGACGTTCCAGGCTATGGATACGCAAAAGTTTCCAAGTCTGAACGCGAAGCATGGGGAAAAATGATTGAAACCTACATCACATCAAGGGAACAATTAAAAGCAATGCTTCTGATTGTGGACCTAAGACATCCACCATCCAAGGATGATGTCATGATGTATAATTTCCTCAAGCATTACGATATCCCAGTTATCATAATTGCCACAAAAGCGGATAAAATCCCGAAGTCAAAATGGCAAAAGCATTTAAAAATCACAAAAGAAACTCTTGATCTTGACCCTAATGACACTATTATCCTTTTTTCATCCGAAACAGGAGAAGGCAAGGATAAGGCTTGGTCTGTTCTTGGAGCTTTCATGAAATAATGCAAAACGCGGTCCAGTGATGGACCGCGTTTTTAATAGGGGATGGATGCAATTGAATTGAAAATTGGAGAATTCTTTTCAAAATAATAGAGTAGAAATGAAAAATCCCGCACCATTATAATGATGCGGGATTCAATCATTTTTTCTTGAAAAATAAAAGGTAGATACCGATCAGGATTAGTGCCGCTGGCCAAAATTTCCATGCTGTTGCGACTCCATTTTCCAGCAAACCAAGCCAGCTTGTGATCCGGTCATAAAATAGCAGCAACCCTGCTAAAATGAGAAAAAGGACTCCGTGGAACAAGCCATTGCCTGTTTTCTGGTATCGAAGTAAAAAGCCAAGGGCAATAATTAGAATAAATGCTCCCAGATGGTCCGGCCATAATTCGAACTTATTGACGACATGAAAATGGACACCTAAACCAACAAGGATCACTCCTGGTAAAATCGCTTCATAATCCTTTCCCCAGTAGCCTTGTACCAAAAAGGCGGCTCCTACGATAAGAAGGAGTGTCGGCCACGTGTAAAATTCCTGAAAAAGGGTTATGTTTGCCTGCTGTAGATAAAAATAAATACCAAATCCGATCAATATCATTCCTGGGATCATTCTCTGATTTTTCATACTTTCACCACTTCCAATAAGGCTCACTTGAATTAATCGACAAACTTTGATAAGGTACATTAGGGAGTATGTTTATTTGCTGTTCGTAAGGTAATTATGTAAATAAACAACTTGTGAAAATGACCTATATTTATGTAATTTATATCACACTGTGTTCACTAGTTGTTCACATTTCTAGCAAAAAGGAAAAAGGCTTCATGGTATAATTTCCTTAGCCAATTATGCAATTTCTATTTGGGGGTGTCAATTAATATATGCACATTATAGTTGTCGGTCTAAATTATAAAACTGCCCCTGTCGAAATCCGCGAAAGGTTGACATTCAACGAGGCGAATCTTGGAGAAGCAATGATTGCCCTTCAGGCAAAAAAGAGCATTCTTGAGAATGTCATAGTATCAACTTGCAACCGTACAGAAATATATGCTGTCGTGGACCAGCTCCACACAGGCAGATATTATATAAAAGAGTTTTTATCTGAATGGTTCGGGATTCCACAGGCTGAATTCACGCCATTTCTGTTTATTTATGAACAAGATGGAGCAATCGAGCATTTATTTAAGGTTTCGTGCGGATTAAACTCAATGGTGCTGGGCGAGACTCAAATTCTTGGCCAGGTACGTTCAAGCTTCATGCTTGGACTAGAGAGAAACACTACCGGAACTGTATTTAACCAGCTATTTAAGCAAGCTGTGACGCTTGCGAAGCGCGGACACTCCGAAACTGAAATTGGTGCGAATGCCGTGTCAGTAAGCTATGCAGCTGTTGAGCTTGCCAAGAAAATTTTCGGTTCACTTGACCAAAAGCATGTGTTAATCCTTGGGGCCGGCAAAATGGGCGAACTAGCCATCCAAAACCTCCATGCAAATGGAGCAAAGAAGGTTACCGTCATTAACCGTACCTACAAAAAGGCCGAAGATTTGGCAACAAAATTCTCAGGCAAAGCCAAGACTCTTGATGAGCTTCAGAGTGCGCTTACAGATGCCGATATCCTGATCAGTTCTACTGGAGCCAAGGATTTCGTTGTAACACGGGATATGGTCGCCAAAGTTGAGCAGAAACGCAAAGGAAAACCATTATTCATGGTTGATATTGCTGTACCGCGCGATCTGGATCCTGAAATTGCTACACTTGAAAATGTATTCCTTTATGATATTGATGATCTTGAAGGAATTGTTGAAGCGAACCTGCAAGAACGCCAAAAAGCTGCAGAGAAAATTCTCATTATGATCGAAAGTGAGATCGTCCAGTTCAAACAATGGCTGAACACTCTTGGAGTTGTTCCTGTCATTTCTGCTTTAAGGGTGAAAGCTCTTGCCATCCAGGAAGAGACAATGAACAGCATTGAAAGAAAGCTTCCGCATTTATCCGATAGGGATATGAAGGTCCTTAACAAGCATACAAAAAGCATCATCAACCAGCTTCTGAAGGATCCAATTCTTCAGGCTAAAGAGCTTGCAGCTGGCCCTGATGCCGACGAGGCGCTTGACCTATTTGTCAAGATCTTTAATATTGAACAGCTAGTCGCTGAACAAGAGGGAATGAAAACATCAGAATCCAGGCAGGCCAGAGTACCTTCGCCTCAGGCTTTCCTACAGTCGTAAGAGGGGTTCTGATTATGGGAGATCTTTTTATTACCCGCCTTCATGAAATGACCATTGTTGTTTATGCGGCAAGCGTCCTTTTATATTTTATTGATTTTCTTAACAGTAACCGGAGGGCGAACAAAGTTGCCTTCTGGTTACTTGCATTTGTATGGGGTTTTCAAACTCTATTCCTATTTTATTATATGGTCGAAACTGGCCGATTCCCTGTACTGACCCTCTTTGAAGGGCTTTACTTTTATGCGTGGGTCCTGGTCACACTGTCCCTCGCAATCAACAAACTACTAAAGGTAGACTTCATTGTCTTTTTTACAAATGTACTTGGATTCATCATTATGGCCATCCATACTTTTGCGCCTGTGCATTATGATTCTAATGTCATTTCTGAACAGCTTATATCAGAACTGCTGCTGATTCATATCACGATGGCGATCCTGAGCTATGGAGCTTTTTCGATTTCATTTGTCTTTTCTTTGCTTTACCTCATTCAATATGACCTTTTAAAGAGGAAAAAATGGGGAAAGCTGTTATGGAGAATATCCGATCTGACCAGGCTTGATTATTGGTCATACATATTGAATGTCATTGGAGTGCCGATGCTTATCCTGAGCCTGATTCTTGGGCTGCAATGGGCATGGATCAAGGTCCCTGGTCTTGAATGGTATGATGCGAAATTAATAGGCTCATTCGTGGTTTTGGCTGTCTATAGCATTTACCTATATTTGAGAGTTGGCAAAGAAGTATATGGGAAGTCGCTTGCTCTTTGGAATATCGCTTCCTTTCTGATTGTATTAATTAACTTTTTTCTTTTCGGAAAATTATCATCTTTCCATTTTTGGTATCAATAAAAGGAGGCAGTCATGAGAAAAATTATCGTTGGTTCAAGACGGAGTAAATTAGCATTGACGCAGACAAACTGGGTAATAGAGCAGTTAAAAAAATTAGGAGCTCCTTTCGAGTTTGAAGTGAAGGAAATCGTTACTAAAGGAGATAGGATTTTAGACGTTACGCTTTCCAAAGTGGGTGGGAAAGGCCTATTTGTTAAAGAAATAGAACAAGCTATGCTGGACAAGGAAATTGATATGGCTGTCCACAGCATGAAGGATATGCCTGCTGTCCTGCCTGAGGGTCTGGTGATTGGCTGTATTCCTTTCCGCGAGGATCATCGTGATGTCCTTATTTCGAAAGGAAATGTACCTTTCAGCGAGTTAAAATCTGGTGCTGTGATCGGAACGAGCAGCCTGCGCAGAAGTGCTCAGCTTTTAGCACAGCGCCCCGATCTTGAAATGAAGTGGATTCGCGGTAACATTGATACAAGGATCGGCAAGCTTGAGACAGAAGAATATGACGCCATTATTCTGGCTGCCGCTGGACTGAAGCGTATGGGCTGGGCTGATGAAACAATTACTGAATTCATTGATCCTGAGATCTGTGTCCCTGCAGTCGGCCAGGGAGCACTTTCAATCGAATGCCGCGGTGACGATGAAGAGCTTCTTCAACTTCTTGAAAAATTCACATCCGCTGAAACGAGTGCGGCTGTAAGGGCAGAGCGAGCTTTCCTACATAAGATGGAAGGTGGCTGCCAGGTGCCAATAGCAGGCTATGCCCATATAAATGAACAGGAAGAAATCGTTTTGACAGCCTTAGTAGGTTCACCAGATGGAAAAACGATCATTAAAGAACAAGTCCAGGGCAGGAATCCTGAAGAGATTGGTGAGCTTGCTGCAGAAAAACTGATCAGCGAGGGCGCGAAGGACTTGATCGATAAGGTTAAACAGGAGCTTGAGATTGAATGATTCCGTCTCTGCCGCTGCAAAATAAAACAGTCATGATTCCAAGGGGAAAGGCGCACGCAAAGTCTTTCTCCGAGTTAGTGGCTAAGGTTGGAGGGATTCCAGTGGAAATCCCTCTAATTGCCTTTCAGCCTGTTGCAGCAACTGAAGAACTTCATGAAATTATGAATAGCTTACATACATACGACTGGATCATTTTCACGAGCAATGTGACAGTGGAAACCTTTTATTCTTTAATTAAAACACCTGTAAGATTTCCGAAGATTGCCGTGATTGGAGATAAAACGAGGCAGGTTCTTGAAATTATGGGTATTAAGGTTGATTTTACACCTGGGCATTATGTTGCTGAAGATTTTGTGGAAGAATTTCATTCTCACATCCGTGAGGGTTCGCGGGTTCTTATTCCAAAAGGAAATCTTGCAAAAGATTATATTGCTGCCACATTGAAGAAACACGGTGCTATAGTTGATGAAATTGTCATCTATGAAACCTACCTGCCTGATGATAGCCGGGATAAGCTGATTCAGATGCTTAGAAATCGAAGACTTGATATACTTACATTTACAAGCCCTTCTACGATTGATCATTTTATGGAAATAGTAGAAGGACACCAGCTCCAAAACGAGCTTGATCATTGTATCGTGGCCTGTATCGGCCCTGTTTCAATGCGCAAGGCAAAGGAATGGGGATTGACTGTCCACGCTGTGCCTGAAAAATATACAGTTGAAGAGATGCTGAAAAGCATAATTGAGTACTTAAAAATAAATCCGCATACTGGAGGGTAATACATGAAAAACCTTGAATTTAACCGCCACCGCCGTCTTCGGCAAACTGCGAATATGCGTGCCCTGGTTCGTGAAAACTATCTTCGCACTGAAGATTTAATTTATCCATTATTTATCGTCGAGGGAGAAAACATTAGGAATGAAGTATCTTCGATGCCAGGAGTCTTCCATTTGTCTCTTGATAATCTGAAAGAAGAAATCGCTGAAGTAGAATCCCTTGGTATTAAATCTGTCCTTCTTTTCGGCGTTCCAAATGAAAAGGACGAGGTAGGCTGCCAGGCGTACCATGACCATGGTATCGTCCAGGAAGCGACTCGTGTCATTAAAAAGGATTTCCCTGACATGGTTGTCATTGCTGATACATGCCTGTGCGAATACACAAGCCATGGACACTGCGGCGTTATTGAGGACGGCAAGGTGCTTAACGATCCATCACTTGAATTGCTAGGAAAGACCGCAGTGAGCCAGGCTAAAGCAGGTGCTGATATCATTGCCCCTTCAAATATGATGGACGGATTCGTTACAGCTATTCGTTTTGCATTGGATGAAGCAGGCTTCCAGGATGTGCCGATCATGTCCTACGCTGTAAAATATTCATCTGCATTCTATGGTCCTTTCCGTGAAGCAGCAGAAAGCACTCCACAGTTTGGAGACCGCAAATCCTACCAGATGGATCCGGCAAACCGTATTGAGGCAATGCGCGAAGCTGAGTCAGATGTCATGGAAGGTGCGGACTTCCTGATTGTGAAGCCAGGCATGCCTTATCTTGATATCGTCAGGGATGTTAAAAATAACTTCAACCTGCCTGTCGTCATCTATAATGTTAGCGGAGAATACTCCATGGTCAAAGCAGCCGCACAAAACGGCTGGATTGATGAGAAAAGCATCGTGATGGAAATGCTGACAGGCATGAAACGCGCAGGCTCTGATCTGATCATTACCTACCATGCTAAAGATGCTGCACGCTGGCTGAAGGAACAATAAGATCACTATGTTTTAGCACTCTTTATAAAAAGGATCTGTTAAAGGGCAATGTTGATTTTTAAATCCTGTTGATTGGAGCGGAAATCAACAGTCCAGTTTTACAGAGCCTATAAAAAAGAAATGAGGGATATATATGCGCTCATATGATAAATCGATTGAAGCTTTCAAAGAAGCAAAAGAGATCTTGCCTGGAGGGGTTAACAGCCCTGTCCGCGCATTTAAATCAGTGAACATGGATCCAATCTTCATGGAAAGAGGAAAGGGTTCGAAGATTTACGATATCGACGGCAATGAATATATTGATTACGTGCTCTCTTGGGGCCCGCTGATTCTTGGCCATACAAACGATCGCGTTGTTGAAGGAATCAAGAAGGTAGCTGAGCTAGGAACAAGCTTTGGAGCTCCTACATTGGTAGAAAATGAACTAGCTCAGCTAGTCATTGACCGCGTACCATCCATCGAAATGGTAAGGATGGTTTCTTCAGGTACAGAAGCGACTATGAGTGCTCTTCGTCTTGCAAGGGGATATACTGGCAGAAACAAAATCCTTAAATTCGAAGGTTGCTACCACGGCCATGGCGATTCACTGCTCATTAAAGCTGGCTCAGGCGTCGCTACGCTTGGATTGCCTGACAGCCCTGGTGTTCCAGAAGGGGTAGCAAAAAACACGATCACAGTCCCTTACAATGATTTAGAGAGCGTCCGCTATGCATTTGAACAATTTGGCGATGATCTCGCTGGAGTAATCGTTGAGCCGGTTGCAGGGAACATGGGTGTTGTCCCGCCAGTTCAAGGTTTCCTTGAAGGCCTACGCGAAATTACCACTCAATACGGAACAGTGTTAATTTTTGATGAGGTCATGACAGGCTTCCGCGTCGGCTATAACTGCGCACAAGGATATTTCAATGTCACACCTGATCTTACTTGCCTTGGTAAGGTCATTGGCGGCGGGCTGCCTGTTGGAGCCTACGGCGGTAAAAGAGAAATCATGGAGCAAATCGCTCCAAGCGGTCCTATCTACCAGGCGGGAACACTTTCCGGTAATCCTCTGGCAATGACTGCGGGACTTGAAACGTTGAGCCAGCTGACACCAGACACATACAAGGAATTCGAACGGAAAGCTGACATCCTTGAAGCAGGTTTGAAAGCAGCGGCTGAAAAATATGATATCCCTCATACGATCAACCGTGCAGGCTCAATGATCGGCATCTTCTTCACGAATGAAAATGTCATCAACTATGAAGCTGCCAAAACATCACACCTTGAATTCTTTGCTTCATATTATCGTGAAATGGCCAATGAAGGAGTATTCCTCCCACCATCACAGTTTGAAGGCTTATTCCTTTCAACTGCACATACAGATGAAGACCTTCAGAAAACAATTGAAGCTGCTGAGAAAGCCTTTTCCAAGCTGCAAAATAAATAAGACGATTTAGACACTTTTCAAATACGAAGGGTGTCTTTTTTTTGTTTAGGATGGTTAGTCCGACCTAATTGTTCATTAAGCGGTTTCAGGCCATTTCGGAATATAATGAAAAATTCCGGAATAAATGGCATGGATTTCTGAATAAAACAAAAAATTCCGGAATAAATGACACGTTTTCGGAATAAAGTAATGATTTTTCGGAATATCCATTAAATAGTGCCGCTTTCTTACTTTAAAACTCATTGTATTAACAAAGTATAGGTATAAAAGCTAATCCATTTTTTTACTTAATCTTACTTCTCGTTCTTAATCTTTAATTTTTAATATTAAATCCCTCGAGTATTGGTCTAAATTATCATAAAAGCAAATATAGACTCATAAAGTGTTAATGACATAGTGATTTTACGCTTAAGGAATGAAAGGAGGAGTCGCTTTGTCTCAGGGAAATCAATCGTGCCTGCGATTTTCGTTAGAGGAGTCAGTATGGTTTCAAAGAGGACAGGAAGTCGCAGAGCTTGTCTCGATTTCACTCGATCCGAATATAACGATACAGGAAAACGAGCAATATGTATCCATTCGCGGATCGCTGGAATTGACTGGGGAATATACATGCCATGAAAATCAGCAAGAAAACTCGGATGACCACATCCCAGCTCTTAAGTTCGTGCATTCTGTGATGGAGAGGGATGAGGGAGTATATGAATTTCTGCACCGCTTTCCAGTCGATATCACAATTCCGAAAAACAGAATCGAAAGCATTTATGACATCAATATCAATGTAGAATCCTTCGATTATGTTTTTCCGGAAAAGGATCGCTTGAAGCTGAATGCTGATCTGGCTATTACAGGCCTATACGGTGAACAGCAGCACGAAACCGAAGAAACCGAGGAAGCTGCATATGAAGCTGAGGAGCTCGAATTCAGCTTCCGAGAAGAGCAAACAGAAGAAGCTACAGCCGAAAACCAAAGTGAAGAAGATGCCGCAGAATTCGATTTTCCAGAAGCACCAGCATATTCATTTGTCCAGCAGAACGAAGCTCTGAATCAGGACGAGGAAAATACATTCGAAGAGGAATTGTATGCACCGTTCCGGGCGGAAGCGAGAAAAACTGGTGCAGAGGAAAAGGCTGAGGAGCCTGTATTGCAGGAACAGCGTCATTTACAGGCCGTTCCTGAATATTCATATAGCGATTTCAGGAATGAGAATGTACCAGCTGAAGAAACCGAGGTTGAGGCTGAACAGGAAACGGAAGTCGAAATCGAGGAGCCGGAGGTGGAGGAGAACAAACCTGCTGAAGTCCAGGAGGCTGAGGAAGAAAGCTCATCTTCCCCGGTTATGAAAAAGAAAAAGCCAAATATGAAAAAAGGTATTTCGATCGCAGAGTTTTTAGCAAGAAAAGAAGAAGAAGCGGAGGTTGCTAAAATAAGAGTCTGTATCGTGCAGCAAGGCGACTCGCTCCAATCTATTTCTGAGCGCTATGATGTGCCAGTACAGCAGCTTTTGCGAGTGAACCATTTGAGCATTGACCATGAAGTCAAAGAAGGCCAGGTTTTATATGTACCTGGAGTAGCTGTGCACCATCAATAATCAAGGCTCAAAACAACACTCTTAGCAAGTTCAGCAAAAACAAAAATTAGAAGCAACGCCTTGTCCGAAAAGCTAGTTGTCAGGGCTGGTTTGGGTGCTGGCCAGGGTTGCTTCAGCTTTTTAGTGGGCAGGTGTGTCTGACACCTGCTCAAATCTATTTTCAAGCATATTTCCATGAAGTTAAGAAAGTGGGCGAGATCCAATGGATGATCGCAATTTTTTAAAGGAAGAAGCAGAGGTATTAAAGCAATATCCGGTTGAGCCATACTTTGCTGAGGATTTTGGCAAAATTAAAAAGATTTATACAAGAACGGGCACATTTGCTTTAAAAAAAATCCATCCATATGAAGGCACGGATTTTATTAAGCATATTCAAACACTTTACCAAAAAGGCTTTAACAGGATTGTTCCTGTATATCCTGCGAATGATGGCAGGTATGCCATTTTGCATAATAAATCACTTTACTATCTGATGCCGTGGATTCCGAATGAAATAAAGGAGAATCATCAATCAGAAAGGCAAATGCAGCTGTTCAGGGAATTGGCGAGGATGCATACTTTGTCAGCAAAGGAGCTTGAAATCAGTCACGAGCTGAAAAAGGAACACTATGAACAAACCTTGAAGGAATGGGAAAAAGAAGAGGAATTTATAAATGGATTTATTGAGAGCTGTGAAAATAGAGTATATATGTCCCCTTTTGAATTAGCCTTCTGCCTGTATTACAGCCAAATCAACCAGGCAATCCAGTTTGCCAAACAAAAGCTTGAGAGCTGGCATGAAAAAACAAAGGATCAAAAAAAGACGAGGACCGTCATCCTGCATGGAAAAATCTCAACGGAACATTTTTTGTTCGATGAAAGAGGTTATGGTTATTTCATTAATTTTGAGAACGCAAGGCAAGGTTCGCCAATTCAAGACCTGCTCCCATTTGTATCTAGGTCGTTAAAAACATTGCCCAAACGTTCTGATGATTCTATTGATTGGATTTACGCTTACCTGAAATATTTCCCTTTCAGAGAGGATGAGATGCAGTTATTTATGAGCTATCTGGCATTCCCGGCTGGGATCATCCGTGTAGCGGAAACTTATCATCAGCGAAAGACTGAGCTGGATGAAAGGAAGTTTGTCCAAAGATTGCAGAAGCAATATTGGCTTTTAAGCAATACTGGATATGTTGTAACGAAAATAGATGAAATAGAAAAACAGAAACAGCAAGCAAAGCAAGCACAACAAGAAGGAGCCCAGAGCTAAAATATGCCCTGAGGCTCCTTAAAAGATTTCAAATTTTATCGCCAGAGCGATCATAATAAAGATTGATAACAGCAGTACATCAAAAGTCGTTGGGAAAAATAGCGTCCGTAATCCTTGGAAAATGCAAAAAGGAAAGATTAATTGAGCACAGATGCCTCGAGCCGTTCTGGCCCACCTCGGGAGTGTATATGGATTATACCTTCGTCTCTTCATCTCCATTCCTCCAAACCGACAGATATTCCTTTTTTATTCTATGAGCAGTTTGCCTAAATTGTGCTAATAAATGGAACAGCAAGATGCAAAAAGTATAAAATATAAAAAAATAGGAAATGATGATTGACGTCATTCCCCTTTTTTGGGTAGTATAACTAATATACAAAAACACAATAAAGTGAATAGCATTGACAGGGAAGAGTACATTATCATTTAGCTTTAAGAGAGGAAAACCATTAGCTGCGAGGTTTTCTAAGCTGAATCAATGGAAGGTCGCCCTAGAGCTTCTCCTGCTAACGGAATGAGCATTCCTTTTAACAGGCGACGGTGAAGAGCCGTTATTTCCTCAAGAGCCAGCATGTTGGAATAATTTTTTTCCCTTGTTGGAAAAAAAGGTGGTACCGCGAACAAACTCCATTCGTCCTTTTACGGCGATTGGAGTTTTTTTATTTTATTTTTTAGGAGGAATCATGATGGAAGAGAATTTATCAATGCCTACTAAATACGATCCGTCCGCGATTGAACAGGGCCGTTATGAATGGTGGATCAAGGGCAAGTTTTTCGAAGCTAAAGATGATGCACAAAAGCAGCCATATACGATTGTTATCCCACCGCCAAACGTGACAGGAAAGCTTCACCTGGGGCATGCCTGGGATACAGCTCTCCAGGACATCTTAACTCGCATGAAGAGGATGCAGGGCTACGATGTTCTCTGGCTGCCAGGAATGGACCATGCTGGAATCGCAACGCAGGCGAAGGTGGATGAAAAGCTTCGCAGCCAAGGAATCAGCCGCTATGATTTAGGACGCGAGAAGTTCTTGGAGGAAGCGTGGAAGTGGAAAGATGAATATGCTCAGCATATCCGCCAGCAATGGGCAAAGCTTGGTCTTGGTCTTGATTACAGCCGTGAGCGTTTCACATTGGATAAGGGACTGTCAGATGCCGTAAAAGAAGTATTTGTTTCCCTGTACCGCAAGGGTCTTATCTATCGTGGTGAATACATCATTAACTGGGATCCAGCAGCAAAAACAGCTCTTTCTGATATTGAAGTTATTCACAAGGATGTACAAGGTGCATTCTATCATATGAAATATCCTCTTGCTGATGGTTCTGGTCACATTGAAGTCGCGACTACAAGACCGGAAACGATGCTTGGTGATACTGCGGTAGCTGTACACCCAGAAGATGACCGCTATAAGCATTTGATCGGCAAGTCGGTAATCCTTCCGATCGTTGGCCGTGAGATTCCGATTGTTGGTGACGATTACGTTGATATGGAGTTTGGTTCTGGAGCTGTAAAAATTACTCCAGCACACGATCCTAACGACTTTGAAATCGGCAACCGCCACCATCTTGAGAGAGTCCTAGTCATGAATGAAGACGGAAGCATGAATCACAATGCCGATAAATATCAGGGCATGGACCGTTTTGAATGCCGCAAGCAAATCGTCAAGGACCTTCAGGAGCAAGGTGTTTTATTCAAGATTGAAGAACACATGCACTCAGTTGGACATTCAGAACGTACCGGCGCAGTTGTCGAACCATATTTATCGACACAATGGTTCGTTAAGATGCAGCCTCTTGCTGATGAAGCGATCGCTCTTCAGCAAAAAGAAGATAAAGTCAACTTCGTACCTGAGCGTTTCGAAAACACTTATCTACGCTGGATGGAAAATATCCGTGACTGGTGTATTTCCCGTCAGCTATGGTGGGGCCACCGCATCCCGGCCTGGTACCATAAGGAAACTGGTGAAGTTTACGTGGATCACGAGCCGCCTGCGGATATCGAAAATTGGAATCAGGACAATGATGTACTTGATACATGGTTCAGTTCAGCTCTATGGCCTTTCTCAACAATGGGATGGCCTAATGAGGAAGCCGCTGATTACAAGCGCTATTACCCGACAGCTGCTCTGGTTACAGGCTATGATATTATTGCATTCTGGGTATCCAGAATGATTTTCCAGGGACTTGAGTTCACTGGCAAGCATCCATTCAAGGATGTACTGATTCACGGACTCGTTCGTGCCGAGGATGGCCGTAAAATGAGTAAATCACTGGGTAATGGTATTGATCCGATGGATGTCATCGATCAATATGGCGCTGACTCCCTACGCTATTTCCTGACAACAGGAAGCGCTCCTGGTCAGGACCTTCGCTACAGTACAGAGAAGGTAGAGGCAACGTGGAACTTTGCCAACAAGATTTGGAATGCATCCCGCTTCGCATTAATGAATATGAACGGACTTAAATATGAAGAAATCGATTTGAGCGGCGAAAAATCTGTAGCTGATAAGTGGATTTTAACAAGGCTGAATGAAACAATCGAAACTGTGACAAGACTGTCTGACCGCTATGAATTTGGTGAAGTAGGAAGAGCGCTTTACAACTTCATCTGGGATGACTTCTGTGACTGGTACATCGAAATGGCTAAGCTTCCTTTATATGGAGAAGATGAAGCTGCTAAGAAAACGACTAGATCAATCCTTGCATATGTTCTCGATAACACAATGCGTCTGCTCCACCCATTCATGCCGTTTATTACCGAGGAAATATGGCAGAACCTTCCTCACCAGGGCGAGTCGATTACAACAGCAAGCTGGCCACAGGTTGTTCCAGCATTAACCGATAGCGAAGCTGCTGATGATATGAAATTGCTCGTTGAAGTAATCAGGGCTGTAAGGAACATCCGCTCAGAGGTGAACACACCGCTGAGCAAAAAGGTTGATATGTTCTTGAAAGCGAAAGATGAAAAGATTCTTAAAACGCTTGAAGGCAACCGCGGTTATATTGTTCGCTTCTGTAATCCGGAAAATCTTCAGATCGGACTAGAAGTTGATGCCCCAGAAAAGGCGATGACAGCAGTAGTAACAGGGCTGGAAATCATCATGCCGCTTGAGGGACTGATCAACATCGATGAAGAAATCGCTCGTCTTCAAAAAGAAAAAGAGAAGCTGGATCAAGAAGTAGAACGTGTCCAGAAAAAGCTTGCTAATGAAGGCTTTGTAAAAAAAGCTCCTGAAAAGGTCATTGAAGAAGAACGCGCTAAAGAAAAGGATTACGTTGAAAAACGTGCTGCGATTGAAGCTCGCATCAATGAGCTAAGAGGATAACCTTTAATAAGATAGAAATTACATTGAAGGCGAACCAATATTGGTTCGTCTTCATCTTGAATTGGGGTGTTGAAATGTTCCATACATATGAACAAGCAGTAGATTGGATTCATGCGAGACTTAGGCTCGGAATCAAACCGGGTTTAACAAGGATGGAATGGATGCTGGAAAGGCTTGAACATCCGGAAAGAAGGATAAAAACCATCCATGTTGGCGGTACAAACGGGAAAGGATCGACTGTTACTTTTCTTCGTTCCATCCTGGAATCAGCCGGCTACCTGGTAGGCACCTTTACCTCTCCATACTTTGAGCAGTTTAATGAGCGGATCAGCGTTAACGGCCAGCCAATTAGTGATGATGACCTTATCCAGCTTGTGAATGTCATAAAACCGCTGGCGGATGAACTGGATCAAACGGAATTAGGCGGTCCAACAGAGTTTGAAGTCATTACGATTATGTCAATTTATTACTTTGCTAAAATCTCTCCTGTGGACGTTGTTATTTACGAGGTTGGCCTTGGAGGAAGGTTTGATTCCACAAACGTAATTCATCCATTATTATCGATCATTACAAGTATTGGACTCGACCATACGGCTATTCTTGGGGATACATATGAAAAAATTGCCTTTGAAAAAGCAGGTATTATTAAGAATGCTGTAAGCATCATTACAGGTGTGAAGCAGCCTGAGGCATTAGAAGTCATCCGCCGAAAAGCTGATATAGGAAAGTCGCCAATTTATCAGTTGGGGGAACAATTTTCCACAAACTCTAAATCTTCCTTGAAGGATGGGGAACAATTTACGTTTACCAGCATGTTCACACAATATGAGAAGCTTGAGATATCCATGATCGGGTCCCACCAAGTAGATAATGCCTCTTTGGCAGTGATGGCTTCCCAAATCCTTGCTTATTATTACTCGTTCATAATTGAAGAATCTCATTTGAGAGAAGGCTTAAAAAAGGCTTACTGGCCAGGCCGGCTTGAGGTATTGTCAGAAAAACCATTTGTCCTGATCGATGGTGCACATAATGAGGAAGGAATAACTGCTCTTGCCAGTGAAGTAAAATCCAGATATGCCGATAAAAAGATTAGCATTCTGTTTGCGGCTCTCACAGACAAGAAATTGGACAGGATGATTGACATTCTCGAAGATACGGCGGATTCCCTAACATTCACGACATTTGACTTTCCAAGAGCAGCTAAAGCAGAAGAGTTAATGGAAGCTGGAAAAGCAGCTGATAATATGACCATAGCAAATGATTATAAATTTTATCTTGAACAAAAAATAAAGGAATTAAAGGAAAATGAAATTCTGCTCGTAACGGGTTCACTTTATTTCCTGTCAGAAGCAAAGCCATTACTAACTCAACTACTAAAAATAAATAAATAAGAAAATTATGACATCCGACAAAAAGTTTGCTAAACTATTTAAAAAGTATGACTTTTTACCTAATGGTTATTTTCATATGATTAACAAATTTGCTTTGTTAAATTGTTACGCTTGATGAGGGGAGGGTGGATAGATGAAGGTTTCTCCAATGATAAAGAAATCAATCTGGTTTGCCTGGCTGTTAATCGTGCCGGTTGGTATCTGGGTGACGTATGTGGTCTATCCACCTTCAATAGATGGATCGATCTGGGGTGTCCTGGCATTCCTCTTATTAACGGCTGTCGTGGCTTCAATGCCGATGGTTGTAAATAATACTCCGATCTTCTTAATCCAATGGGTATCGATGGCCGTATTTCTTACTTATGGATTGTTTGTTGAAATGATTTTAATTCAGATTTCTGTTGTCATTCTCTTAACGAGGTTAAGACTCCAAAAGACAGATGCATACAAATTTCCCTTGAATTCGCTGATGTTTTTTATTGTATCGCTGCTCAGCGGCTTAGTGTTTTATGCTCTAGGCGGGACTCACGGAGAAAATTTTGCACAGAACCCTTACATACTTGTACTTGGGACTTTATATGGAATAAGTAACTTCGTGATTAACACAATCATCTTGATTTTTATTCAAGCTTTTGCTTTTAAACTTAAGGGCCCATACTTTGGCAAAGATTTTATCTGGGAATCGATCACGACCCTGATTACCTTCCCAATTGGTTTCGTGCTTTATGAGTTATACAGAGAGATGGGAATCATATCGCTGCTATTTGTAGGAATTCCGTTTGCAAGCCTGTCTATAATACTAAGTCTCTACTATTCCAGTGATAAAGTTAACGAGTTTTTGCAGAATGCTGCAGAAATTGGTCACCAGCTTGCTGAAAGGCTGAAAGCAAATGAAGTCATAGATTTATTCGTTCAAAAACTGATTGAAATGCTTCCTGTTGACTATGCGTATATTCTTGATGTCGTCGATAAAAAAGAGTTAAAACTAATCTATAAGGTGGAACATGGCGAATTTCTTGAACCGGTAGCTGTCCCTTTAAAAAAGGGTGAGGGAATCAGCGGACTTGTATGGGCTGATAAAAAGCCTGTGCTTTTCCATTCCAAAAAGCAATGGAAGCAGATCAACTCTGGTTATATACCGCCGAGTGTTGAAAGCATCTTGAGTGTCCCGATTGTCAGGAACGCCCAGGTAATAGGGGTCCTGGTTCTGGCTGCAAACAAAAAAAGGGCATTTGAGAAGTCCCAGCTGATGATCGTCGATATTCTATGTTCCCACTTTGCGATCGCTGTAGAAAATGCGAGGCACCATGAAAAAACAAAGGAAAACAGTGAGAGGTGCGCTCTGACTGGACTTTATAACTATCGCTATTTTGAAAATATGCTGACAAGTGAGTTTGGAAAATTACAGAACTCCGAGAGAAATCTGTTGTCACTCATCCTTCTTGATATTGATCATTTCAAATCTGTAAACGATACCTATGGGCATCAAAGTGGAAATGAAATATTATGTGAGCTAGCAATCCGACTGAAGGATCGAATCGGTGATATCGGAACAGTGGCCCGTTATGGCGGAGAAGAATTCGTCATCCTGCTTCCTGACATGATGAAGGGAGATGCATTCAAGCTTGCTGAGCAAATCAGGCTGCTGATTGCCAGAGAACCATTTGCTTTGCTTCAATCTATGGACGCAGACGGAAAACTAATTTTTGTTGATATAACCGCTTCAATCGGTGTCGCTACAGCACCACAGGATGCAGACGATTCACTTGCATTAATTAGACACGCAGATCGCGCGTTATATGTCGGAGCTAAGCGATCCGGAAGAAACCGGGTTGCTGAGTACGTAAAATAAGGCTGACCCAATTGGGTTAGCCTTTAAATTTAGTATTTAACTTCTATGCCGTTGTTTGGATCAATGGACCAGGGAGTATCTTTAGTATTTGGACAGGATGCTTTTTTTCCTTCAGGGAAATTATCGTATTCAATGAGCCTATCATTATCAATTAAATACTCATTCCCAGTAACACAAAACGTATAAGAAGAGTTCGGTTGTTCGGGCTCATCAAATCTATTCCTGAAAATTGCATCACCATAGACAATGATATCAGCAGTTCCATCAAAATTTACATTACTGTTGAAAAATGCGTCTCCGTGTACGACTATTAGTCTGTTTCCACGGATGTGGACATCTTTTGAGAAGTAAGCAGAGAAGTAATCAATCCTTTTTTTATCTTCATTATCATTATCTTTTCCGTAATTCCCTTTAAAATCAATGGGATAATCTATAAATTCAGCATAACTACCCTTCGTAGGAACTGCTTCTCCCACACTGGAACTGCCATCCTTTTTATTTACTAAGATTGTAGTATCCAGCAATTTAGTTTCGGTATCTGCCATCCCGGTACTCTTATATTCAATCGATATTTTTGTGCTATCCAAATTTTTAATTAGAGGAGAAAAAACTTTGTAGGAGTTATTACCCTCAACAGAAATAGAGAGTGCAGAATTCTTAGATATTTGAGCATTAAGTGCTTTATAAAATTCCTCATCGTAGTCAGGAATCGTTATATATTTTTCTTTTGATTCAATAACAGCGAGTGCTTCGTCAATTTTGGCTTTTGCTTGAGTATTTGCTATATCTACATATTTGTATACCAATGTTTCATAATGCGCCACGCCCATCTCCGCAAGATCTGTTGCTTTATTAACTTCATCCGTTTTATTGAACTGCTTTCGAGCTGAAAGGGCCATCCCGCTCATGGAAAGAGCGAATACAAAGGTGATTGTGATGATTAGTAAAACGAGAACGAGTGCATAACCTTTTTCATTTTTCATCACTAACCCTCCCTTAATATCTTTTAATAATCGTTTTAACTTCATAGGTTTGTCCTGTTTTATCCTTTAAAGTTAAATGAATGGATAGAGGCAACGACGAATCTATATTTTTCGAACCTGAAATAGCTACTGCATCAGGAAAGCCAATTTCTATTTCTAAATCATATCTTGTATCTCCAAGCAGCTTATCTGCTACCTTTTCACCGATGTAAGCAGTCTTTTTTGTGTCATCATAGGAGATTTTATATTGATCATATTTAAGATGGTGTTGTTTAACTGTAGCAAGGATGAGATTAGCCGTTTGATCCATGTTGTTTTTTTCAGATATTTGGCTGTAGTTTTTATTAAATCCCAAAAAGACACTATAAATAATAGCAGAAATAATAAAAAGAATTGTAATGGCTGCGAGCAGTTCAACTAGTGTTAGTCCACGTTCGTTTTTCAATAACTCACCTTCTAATATAGGTAAATGTTTCAGATGAATTTTCGGGATTTTTTATGTCTGTAACTGAAACTTTTACTCTGATTAATCCTTCTACACTATCAGCAAATTCTGCCGATATATTAAGTGAACTAGCAATAGGGCTGCCTAAAAGATTGGATAGTTCGTTCTTTTCTAGTTTGCAAGGTAATGCACCACATACACTGCTGGTTTTAACGTCATTCTTTGACAAACTGACTTCTATCTGATTAACAATCTGCTGGGCAGTCTGGGTTGTGCTTAATTTATCTTCATTTTTTTTGACGAACATTGCTGACTGGGTAAAAAAACTGGCGAAAGAGGTCAGAACAATAACAAGCAATACAATCGATAATAAGACCTCCAGCAAAGTAAGTCCTTTTTCTTCATCCAACTTTATTCCCAAGACATTATTCCTCCGTCTACTAAATCGATTAATTTTATTATACAATATAAAAGAGTGAAAATTGTCATTTTATAAGTTAATAGTCTGATATATTGCTGAATAATATTAGGCTTTAATAATCACATATTTACGTGTGGAGTGAGACAATGAAAAGTCTTTTACTTTTGTTAATATCGGCAGTTTTGGCAATGGTTTTGATAAAATATATTCCTTTAGGGCTAAACCGGATAGAGAAAATAATCGTTACTGTTTCTTCCTTTCTTATTGGGACTTTTGGATTAATTTTTAGTATGATCGCTGCGCCTTGGCATGCATTGTTAATTATGGTATTGCTGGCGTCTTCCATTGGATATATTATGGTTAATCTTTCAGTTGGTTTTGCCCCAGAAAAAGGTCCGGTACGGTTAAATGTTAATGACAGGTTTAATCGGAATTCTATTGAAAGTGATCTCCCCTATGAGACTGCAACCCAACAAAGAAGCATGATCATCACTCAGGCTGATGAAATAGTACAAAAATTTTTTCCGAATCATCAGGTAATAGATTTGGAAGAAGACATCTCTTTCTTGGAAGAAAGAAATAAACTACCATTGACTGATTTTGATGATATACCAGTCATTAACTTTGATACTAAAAATGACATGAATGACGAGAAGTGGATAAATGAAGTTGAAGAACACGATATGTATGCAACTAGCCAATCGTAATCTGTGGTTTATTCAGAAGGATTCTATTATCGGAGAGGACAAAATAAATGAAGAAGCGAAAAATAATTAAACTATCTCTGATCGTTTCTGTTTATTCCCTGTTAATTTTTAGCTTCACATACTTTGGCGCTTCTGCCATAAGTTTTAGGTCATCTGCTAATCAAATATTCTCAGAAAAAACATTCATAGGCACTATAAATGTTTCGGGTAAATCGCAGGAAGAAGCAAAGTCTGCCCTCGAAGCGAAAAGGATCGAATGGGCTTCAAGTGCTAAGATTATGCTGTCTTATAAAGGGCAAACCTTCTCTGTTGCTGCCGCTGAATATGATTTTTTAATAGATGAGTCGATTGCATCAGCTTTAAATGGTGCGCAGAATAAAGTGCTCGTTAACCTGGAAAAAGACCTCATTGATGAAATGCCCATAATTCCAACATCGCTCATTAGCGATCTTGATAAAGAAAGTCTAAAAAAAGAATTGCTATTAGCAGGACAGAATTTTGTACAAATGACTGAAATTAGTCTGGAAAATTATCTTCCAAAAGAAGAGCCCAAAGTAATTTCTACTGCTGTCCTAAAACTTTCAGAAGAAAATCAAGAAATTCGGGAATTCACTAAACTTTACCCATCAATCGAGATTGCTCCTGAAACTCAATTTTCTCTTGCTGCATTCGTTCAGAAAAGTGAATTGATCAATAAATCATCTTATACATATAGCCAGATTGCCACTGCGATTTATCAAGCACTCATGCCTACTAATTTTTTGATTGCTGAAAGGCATATCGGCAGTCAGCTTCCTGACAATATTCAGGCTGGCTTTGAGGCAAAGGTTAATTTCGAAAAGAAAATGGATTTAATTTTTTTCAACCCTAACAAGTCTTCTTATTCCATTGCAATCGAGTTGAAGGCAAGTGAATTGGAGGTTTCGATAATTGGGGTTCCGCTTTTATACAATTACAGCATCATTACTGCTGACAAGCAGGAATTTGAGCCGAGGACAATCAAGCAATATTCACCGCTGCTTGAGCAAGGTCAAAAATTGGTTGAAGTAGAAGGAAGTTCTGGGTTTCTAGTAAAGGTTTATCGAGAAACTTATAATCAAGACGGTGAGCTGCTAAAATCTGAATTGTTATCCGAAGATTTTTATCCGCCAGTACATAGGGTTGAACTATTTGCACTTACACCGGAAGCTCAGGAGACAGCATCCACCGCAGACGGAAATTCAGATACGATCACAGCACCTCCAGCACATGAAACAGAACCTGCCGAGGAAAACGCATCTGACAACACCCCTGCTGAACCTAAGGAAAACGGTAATGAGGAGCAGCAGTCCAGTGGTAGCCAGAATGAAACAGAGAACAATGCAGATGAAGACGATGGCGGTTTATTTGGAAAGCCGAACGAAGAGCCGAAGTAAGCATTGAAGTCGGGAGCGATAAAAAATGAGACAAATTAGAAAGCGGCTTGGCGATTTATTAGTAGAAACAGGCATGATTTCTGAGGAGCAGCTTAAGGCCACATTAGCTGAAAAAGCGCAGGGGCAAAAGCTTGGGGATGCCTTGCTTCAACGGGGGCTTATCACTGAACAGCAATTAATTGAAGTTCTTGAGTTTCAGCTTGGAATTCCCCATATAAGTTTATATCGTTACCCATTCGATACGACTCTTTTTACCCTTATTCCTAAAGAAATGGCCAAACGTAACCTGGTCATTTCGCTTAAGAAAGAAGGAGAGAAACTGTATGTGGCGATGGCTGACCCGATGGACTTCATCACGGTTGATGACCTCAGGCTGTCGACTGGCTTCCATATTGAAACAGCAATAGCGACCAAAGATGATATAATCCGTGCGATCAATAAATATTACGATAGCAATGAAGGATTTGAGGATTTAATCGGTATCAATAGTCCCGTTATAGATCCGATTCAGGAGGAAAAACTTACAGAAGCAGATTCTCCAATCATAAGGCTTGTTAATCAACTGCTATCCATTGCTTCTGCCAGCAAGGCGAGTGATATCCACATTGATCCTCAGGAGACGAAAGTTGTAATCCGATACAGGATTGATGGCATTTTAAGGGTTGAACGTGTATTGCCAAAGCATATGCAAAACGTCCTTATCGCGAGAATAAAAATCATGGCTAACCTTGATATCACTGAGAACCGTATACCACAGGATGGCAGGATCAAGGCAAATCTTGACTTTCATCCGATTGACCTCCGGGTGTCAACACTTCCAACCGTATTTGGTGAAAAGGTCGTCATGCGTATCCTTGATATGGGCAGTACACTGAATGACATTGAAAAGCTCGGGTTCAACAAACATAATCTTTCCCGTTTTAAAGACATGATTTCCAAGCCAAATGGAATTGTGCTGATTACCGGACCGACCGGGTCAGGGAAATCATCTACCTTATATGCTGCATTGAACAAGCTTAATAGTGAAGAAGTAAATATCATCACGATAGAGGATCCTGTTGAATACCAGCTCGAAGGGATAAATCAAATACAAGTTAATCCTAATGTAGGCATGACGTTCGCAGCTGGACTACGCTCTATTCTGCGTCAGGATCCGAATATAATTATGGTCGGTGAAATCCGCGACAAGGAAACGGTTGAGGTAGCGGTTAGAGCATCATTGACAGGTCATCTTGTTCTAAGCACGATGCATACGAATGATGCCCTCAGCTCGGTTACTAGGATGATTGATATGGGGGTAGAACCATTTTTAGTCGCCTCTTCGTTAAGCGGTGTTGTTGCCCAGCGTCTTGTTCGAAAAGTATGCCGTGATTGCGCAGACACCTATGCACCGACCAAACGAGAAATCGACATTTTCTCAAAAAGAGGAATTCATATTGAAACAGTTTGGAAAGGGAAAGGCTGCTCTTCATGTAATATGACAGGATACCGGGGCCGAATTGCTGTACATGAAGTTTTGGCTGTAGACGATGAACTTCGCAGAGCCATTATGAATGAGGAACCTGTAACTACCCTCAGGGAGATAGCGGTAAGAAACAAGACGATTTTTCTAATTGATGATGGGTTACTTAAGGTTAAACAAGGGCTCACCACAACTGAGGAAGTTTTGAGGGTTGCCATAACAGAATAAGCGAGGTGAAACAATGAAGGATAAAATTGAACATTTGCTCCGGTCAGGCTTTGAACTTAAGGCATCGGATATACATATTACAGTCGGTGTTCCTCCGGTCATGAGGATCAACGGAGACCTAAGGAGATATGGCACTGACTCTATTACACCTGATGAAACAGAAGGGATGGCAAGAGCGATCATTCCGGAAAAATCATGGGAACATTTCAAGTCAAAGGGTGAACTTGATTTTTCCTATGGTATTCCGGGCATCTCCAGATTCAGGGTTAATGCATATCATCAGAGAGGTTGTGTTTCGCTTGCGATCCGAATTGTTCCTACTAGGATTCCTACTTTGGAAGAGCTCGAATTGCCGGAAATTTTGAAGAAAATCTCTGAAAAGCCACAGGGATTGGTACTTGTAACAGGACCGACGGGAAGCGGAAAATCGACTACACTAGCATCGATGATCCAGTACATGAATATGACGATGAGGAAGCATATTGTCACATTGGAGGATCCGATTGAGTACCTTCACAAGCACGGGAATAGCATCATTGACCAGCGTGAAATTGGCTTTGATACAAATAACTTCGCCAATGGGTTGAGAGCCGCTCTCCGGCAGGATCCAGATGTCATCTTAGTAGGAGAAATGCGGGATTTGGATACGATTCAGACAGCCATTACAGCTGCTGAAACGGGACACTTGGTACTAGGGACATTGCATACTTCGAGCGCGCCGGCCACAATAAATAGAATAATAGATGTATTTCCGCCAGGCCAGCAGGCTCAGGTCCGTATCCAGCTTGCCTCTGTCCTAGTCTCAGTCATCTCCCAGCGTCTTTTTCCTACAGTGAATAAAAAAAGACGCAGAAGTGCTACCGAGATTCTTATCAATAATGCTGCTGTGGCGAATTTAATCCGGAATGAAAAAATCCATCAAATTATCAGCATCATGCAAACCTCTAGGATTTATGGCATGCATACTTTGGAAATGAACATCAAGGAGCTTGTTCAGCAGGAAATCATCTCAAAGGAAGTTGCTGAACCATATTTACAGGAGAAGTTGGTGTAATATGGCACGCTTTAAATATTCCGGACGGGACCGGACGAAAAAACGCTCAGGCACGATCACGGCGGGTTCAAAGCGGGAAGCGTTGGAAAAGCTTCGTGAGGACGGAATCAGGACCACTGAAATTATTGAAGTTCCTGAAACCTGGCTGACAAAAGATATAACGATAGGAAATCCTGTTAAACTGCAGCACTTAGTCATCTACTTGCGGCAGTTTGCAACTCTATTAAAAGCTGGCGTGTCAGTAGTAGAATCCACGAAGATTCTTGCTCAGCAAACCGATAGCAAAGCTTTACGGAAAGCACTGTTGGATATCGAGGCTGAGCTGCGAGAAGGGGTACAGCTATCACTGGCCTCGGCAAAACATAGCAAGATTTTTTCGCCGATGTATATCAATATGGTCAAGGCAGGGGAAGCAGGCGGAAATATGGATGATACATTGGAACGTCTGGCAGACCATTATGAAAAGCAGCATAATACTCGGCAAAAGGTAATTGCTGCTTTGAGTTATCCTTTAGTTATTGGATTTATTGCGATAGCAGTTGTGATCTTTTTATTAGTGTATATTGTTCCTACCTTTGTCGACATGTTCGAAGATTTTGGAGGAGAACTGCCGGCAATTACTAAATTTGTTCTTGGAGCGAGTGAGTTCATGCAGAGCTTCTGGTGGCTTATCTTATTTTTCATGATTGGTATCGTTGCTTCTATAACAGCAATGAAGAAGAATAAACAGACAAAATACTATCTTGATTACGCAATGTTAAGAATGCCGATATTCGGCAAGCTGCTGCAAAAGGCGGTTCTTGCGAGAATGACCCGTACTCTTAGCTCACTCTTTTCAAGTTCAGTGCCAATTCTTCAGGCACTTTCTATAGTTGAAAATGTTGTTGAGAATGAAGTGGTTGGCAGAGTCGTTCGTGAATCCCGTGATTCGCTAGAAGTTGGACAATCTATGACAGGACCAATGCGCAAACACTGGGCATTTCCTCCACTGGTCACGCAAATGATCTCAATTGGAGAAGAAACGGGATCGCTCGATGCCATGCTTGGAAAAGTAGCTGATTTCTACGAAAAAGAAGTAGAAACAAGTACCGACCAATTAAAATCATTGATAGAACCAATCATGATTGTCATTCTCGCAAGTTTAGTCGGAACCATCGTAACATCCATCATGGTTCCAATGTTCGACATATTTAACCATGTTAATTAATTTTTACTAAAAACGACAATTACTAACACATTATTTATATGAAAACTTAATTCTATCAATTATAATAATGGTAGATATACACTACATTTGTCATGGGAAAAACTTACTAAAAGGAGAGATAGAAATGTTGAAAGCTATTAAGAAAAGATTGAAGGATCAGAGAGGTTTGACACTGATTGAACTATTGGCAGTTGTTGTTATTTTGGGGATTATTTCTGCTATTGCAGTACCGAGTATTGGAGGACTAATCGATAATTCCAAGAAAGATGCCCATGTCGCTAATGCTCAACAAATGGTTAGTTCTGCAAAATTAGCAGTAACTTCTGACGAAAATTTGTTAAATGGCACACACTACTTAACACTTAATTACTTAGAAACTGCTAAATTCTTAGATAAGGTTAAGGATCCTGATGGTGATTTTGATTCTTATAAAAAAGGTGCTCAAACAACTATAATTGATACATTAAATGAAAAAGCAGCTATATCATACGTTAAGGTAGTAGATGGTGCAATTAACTCGGTGAAATTGGTTAATTCAACAAGAGGTGTCCAATCTAATACGAAGGAACCTGTTCCACTTAGTGGTTTAAAAAGAGGAACAGTTAATTAGACTAATAATATGTTAACATTTTATCTATTCTTAATAGGTCTAACCCTAGGCTCCTTCTACAACGTAGTTGGCCTCCGAGTTCCAGAAGGGAAATCAATCGTAGCACCAGGGTCATCATGCCCTAAATGCGGTCATCAATTGAATGCGCTTGAGTTGATCCCGGTATTTTCATATTTAATCCAGAGGG
>NZ_JBALSS010000033.1:32147-50581 GCF_036967045.1 Bacillus sp. JJ1609
TGCAAGGTCGGCATTTCGCCCGTTTATCCTTTATTTGAGCTTTTGACTGGTGTGCTGTTTGCTGGTGCTTACCTTTTGCTTGGGTGGAGTGCTGATTTGCTCATCGCGCTAACGCTGGTCTCTTTATTCATCATTATTACTGTCTCTGATCTTGCTTATATGCTCATTCCTGATAAGATTCTTCTTATTTTTGCGGGGATTTTTGCGATGGAGCGTTTTTTCATTCCACTTTCGCCATGGTGGGATTCTTTCGCTGGGGCGGCGGCAGGATTTTTTCTCCTCTTATTGATTGCCCTCGTGAGCAAGGGAGGCATGGGCGGTGGTGACGTAAAGCTTTTCGCGCTGATTGGCTTTGTTGTCGGAATTAAAACCATGTTGCTATCCTTCTTTTTTGCTACCTTTTATGGCGCTTTTTTTGGCCTCATTGCCATGCTGCTTGGCTTCGTAAAAAAGAAGCAGGCCATACCGTTTGGTCCATTCATTGCCATTGGTACTTTGACTGCCTATTTTTTTGGCAGGGAAATCATAGAATGGTATCTTAATTTTTTTATGTTTGGTTTTTAATAAAAGCTATTTTCGGAACTATGTTGCTATCAATCTTCCATGCGAAAACAGTCATATTCAAAGGAGTTTCTCAAAATGGCATTTTCTTTCTTTTCCGGCAGAAGCAAAGTCGTCAATCTTGTGCTTAATGACTATTCGATTCGCTATGTTGAGCTAAAACAAAAGAACCCGGTTATTCCACATCATTATGGCCAGCGTTTATTGCCTCCTGGTATCGTCACTGACGGCAAAATTCAAGACTTCGACACATTGGTGAATATTCTGGATGAATGTATTGCTGAATGGAAAATTGCCAAAAGGGAAATCCGGTTTACCGTACCTGATTCGCTTGTCATCATCAGAAAGGTTTCAATCCCTGCTGATGTTAAAGAAGATGAAATCCATGGTTATTTGTATTTAGAACTTGGCTCAACCATCCACTTGCCGTTTGAGGATCCTGTATTTGATACGATTTCTCTCGGTGTTGAAAATCAAAAACAGGAAATCCTGGTATTTGCGGCTCCAGAGAAATATGTTACAGAGTACGCGGACCTGTTTAAAATTGTGAGGCTAAAGCCAGTAGCTGCAGATATTTCACCGCTAGCGATTTATCGTCTTTATCACCAAAGTGACATGGCCGTTAAGAATGAGGTCCTGTTGTCTGTCCAGTTTGATCTTGATGTGGTAAGTATGTGCGTCTTTGAGGAACAAATTCCTGTTTTCATGCGCCATATTCCTGGTGATCTTAAGGAGAGCTGGAAGCTTAAGAGGAGCACGGACAATCACACGAGCCAGGAGCTAGTGTATGAAGGTGAAATTGCTGAATTGACGTTCCAACTTGAGGGAATTTATAGAGACATTGCCAAGCTTATGGACTTTTATCGATATTCTCTGACCCACGGGAAAAATGAGGTTTCGCGCATTTTAGTAAATGGAGACCATCCTCTGCTCGATAGAGTATTAAGTGATATGAAGGAACGGTTTGGAATTCCTGTTGATACTCTAAAAATCAAGATACAGAATACAGATGCTGTAGAATTGCCAAGGGCCTTTAATCTGGCACTCGGGCTAGGATTAAAAGAGGTGTAATGATGCTGGTAGAGATTAACCTTTTACCTAAGAGAGAGCATAAGAAGTCTTCACAGCTTATTATTGCCATTCTAATTATATTATTTTTCTCAATAAGTTCATCGATCATTTACATCCAGGGAAACAAATATAACAGCAAAATGGATTCTATTGACAAACAAATAGAGTCCCTTCAAAAGTTGAACGATGCGCAGCAGGCAAAAATGACAGATGTCGAAGCAAGCAATTCAGCAGTAAAGCTTCAGAAAGCTCTAAAATGGGCTGAACAATATCCTATCGAAACAGTGCCATTAATGCAAAATATCATTACTCTGCTGCCTGAGCGCGGATTTATCCAAAACTTTGAATATAGCAATTCGGATTCAGTCCTGATCACGATCCAATTTGATGCTACTAGAGACACCGCTTTTTATTTAAGCTCGTTGAAACAATCTGAATGGGTCCAGGAAGCAGCCTTATTGAACATTAAGGCTGAAACAATGGAAGAGGAGAAAGTAGAAGGCGAATCTGGCACTATAAATAATAGTGAAAAAGAAAAAATTCTGCCTCGATATAGCGCTGAATACAAGATCACCTTCAAACCGCAATATTTTAAACAAAACAGTGAAGATGCTACCGAAGGAGGAAATGAATCATGAGCCTCCGACTGGAAAAAAAGCATATTATCATCCTTTTAATTTCATCCTTCCTGGCAGTGTTACTATATTTCGGAGCCTTTTTTCTCTATTTGAATCCTCTTAAAACCAGCCTATCATTGAAGGAAAGCCAGTTGAAATCTGAGCGGCAGCTTGGTAAAGCACTGGAAACCCGACTTGCTTCTGGGAAGGACAGTGATTTCAGCAGCACCGCAGAAATGCAAAAATTGCTTCCTGTAGATCCCATGATTGAGCAGTTTGTTCTGGACCTTGAAAAGGCTGAGATTGTTTCAAACAGTTATATGACATCAATCGAGTTCACAGACGGTGAGAAAAGCAACTTAGCTGCTCAAATTGACGCAAATCAAGAAGAAGACTCATCAGAGGCTGTTCAATTGGCGAAACCAGAAGATCCCGGGACCACTACAAATGTAGATCAGAAAGTATCATTAAATATGCCTGAGGGATTAGCAAAAACATCAGCGAATATCGTTGTTAATGCTGATAATTATTTTGATTTAGAAAAATTCATCGAAACTCTCGAAAATTCAAAAAGGATTGTAATGGTAGAATCAATAGCATTTAGTGGACCAGAGGAAATGGTGTCCCTATCAGATGTGCAAGAACAGCTTGAAATGACCCTTACGGTAAATATATTTTATCTTCCAGGGCTGGTTGATCTGAAGGAATATAACCCTAAAGTGGAAACACCGGAACCAGCCAATAAACGGAATCCGTTCCCTACTTTTGGTGATTATTCGGATGAAAATCTGACGGAAGATCAAAATACTCAAGTTGAAGATGACGTGGAGTCTGACGAATCTATAACAGAAGAAGATAGCAACGAACAATAAACCTCATAAAAAAATTGACGAAAGCATTCTATAACAAGACGACAAAAGTCTTGTTATTTTTTTTTGCTCGTATGATAGGATGAAGCAAAATAGGAACGGGCAGGAGGAGGTACGAGCATTGGACAAGCAAGGAAGGACGATAACGATCAAGATAAATGGCAAAGACCGACCGATGAAAGAAGAGAAAAATATAAAAAAAGAAGAGGACGAGAACCATTATGTCCAAAGTGATAGAGATGATGCACTGAATGAAACGGCAGCTTCCCAGGAATCAGCTGACGACAGTTTCGATTGGGTTTTGCCGGATCCAATAGAAGAAGAGGTTGTAAAGGAATACAAGATTGCGCCAAAACAGCCTAAGAAGCAAAAGAAAAGTATCGGAATTTCCGTTTGGAATCAAAAAAGCATACGCAAGAATCGTCTTTATTCAACCATCTTTATTACGACCTTTTTCGCTGTATTGCTTGGGACGGCTTTTGGTGTTACCATTTTGAAATTTGTGACAGCTGATACTGATCCAGTTGTACCTGCAATATCGAAGGTGAATCCTTCTCCGGAAAAAGCAGAAGAGGGTAAAGGAGCAGGAAGTGTTGCTGCAAAACTAAACAGCATACCTGCGTTTGTTGTGCAAAATGGAATTTTCACTACTGAGGATGCAGCAAAGGAACGCGTGAACCTATTGGCAGGACAGGGAGTAACGGCTGAAATCTTTCCTGCCAATGGACAGTTCGCCATTTACTTAGGAACGGCAGGTACGATCGAAGAAGCAAAACAAATTAGTAACACCCTTAAGGCTAAGGGGGTAGAAGTTTTTGCCAAGCCGGTTGAAATTCCTGGAGGCACAGCTGCCAATATAACAGCTGAGGAAGCGAAGATCCTAGAGAAAGCCCCTGAGATTTATTCCATTCTTTCGAGTGGAAAAGAAGCAACACCTGAAACTCTGAAAAAAATAGTGGAATATCAAATTATGTTAAGTGAGATTCCCGACAGGACTGTTAAAGATAAAAATATATTAAAGGCAAAAGCAAGCATTGAGAGAGCAAGCCAAGCCTTTTCAGACTATCAAAAATCAAAAGACGGAAAGCAGCTGGCAAGCATGCAAGCAGATTTACTGGCATTCCTCTCCGCTTATCAATCCATAGTTAAATAATTTCAAATGCAATACAATCCAGTATTCTTATAGCAGAATATTTTCCGGGAAATCGTGCAAATTAACAGAGCTTTCAGCTTTTGGCTGATGGCTCTAATTTTTTTGCTATTTTATTTGTTTTCACACCTATTTTAACACGCGTTTTTCAAGGATCCGGGCGTCGTTTAAGTAGCTTTAAGTAGCCTTCAGCAAATAATATCGATTTTGAGAAAAATATTTGTTCAAAAAAGCCACAAACTTTACGAAAAGAGTCTATACTTAAGATTGTTTGCAGTGTGGAAGTTTGTTACGATTAGTTTGTATCTCCCTTAGATGCAAAAGAAAAGAAAGGTGATTATATGCAACGCCTCATTTTAGCCTCTTCTTCTCCACGGCGAAAAGAACTTCTTGAAAACCTCCGCTTGAAATTTGAAATCTCGAGCAGCGATGCTGATGAAAGTTTTAGTGAGGAATTGAGCCCTTCTGAAGCAGTGATGGAACTGGCTTCGAGAAAGTCAGGAACAGTTGCTGCGAATTTTCCGGATTGTTTTATTATTGGATCGGATACAGTCGTTGTGCATGAAGGAATCATCCTTGGGAAGCCTGCAAGTGGACAGGAAGCCTTTGAAATGCTCAGGAAGCTGTCTGGAAATACCCATTCCGTTTACACGGGGGTATCAATTTTAGCTCCAGAGAAGGAAATACGTTTTTATGAAAAAACAGATGTGACGTTCTGGGATTTGTCAGATGAAGAAATCGACACCTATATTAAGAGCGGTGAACCATTTGATAAAGCAGGCGGCTATGGAATTCAGGGATTTGGAAGCATGCTTGTCAAAGAAATCAATGGTGACTATTACACTGTTATGGGGCTGCCTGTATCAAGATTGATTAGGGAGCTTCGAAAGATCGGTTACAACCTTCCTTATTAAAAAGAATGCCACAGAAACTTCTTCTACACTTCCCTCGTCATAATTTATTGACTGGGAGGAAGACCAATTGTCATCAAATTCATTAATGATCAGAGATTATCCGCAAAACGAACGGCCGAGGGAACGGTTTGTCCAAAACGGTCCCCAGAGCCTGTCTAATCATGAATTACTTGCCCTGCTGCTCGGAACAGGGTCAAGAGAAGAATCAGTCCTTCAGCTGGCAAACCGCATGCTTTCCCAGTTTGAGGGCCTTCGTCTGTTAAAAGATGCAACCCTTGAAGAATTGACGCAGATAAAAGGTATTGGACAAGCGAAAGCGATCAATGTGCTTGCTGCTGTTGAAATTGGCAGGCGCATCGCCAACCATACCCTTGATGAACGCTATGTAATCCGCTCGCCTGAAGACGGCGCAAAATACTTGATGAACGATATGCGCTTCCTGACCCAAGAGCATTTTGTATGTCTTTATTTAAATACTAAAAATCAGGTCATTCACAGACAGACGATTTTCATTGGGAGCCTGAATGCTTCAATCGTGCATCCACGCGAGGTATTCAAGGAAGCAGTGCGCAGGTCTGCTGCCTCCGTCATCTGTGTCCATAATCACCCTTCTGGAGACCCAACTCCAAGCAGAGAGGATATAGAGGTAACGAAGCGGTTGACCGAATCGGGGAAAATTGTCGGAATTGAATTGCTAGACCATTTAATCATTGGGGAAAATAAATATGTTAGTTTAAAGGAAAAAGGGTATGTATGATACTAGGATTTTGATTGACGTTGAGATATAATATAATTTATGATTTTTGCGGACACAATTAAATTTTTTGTCAAAAAATCTGCTAAAAAAACAATCATCTTACTTTGTAAATAGATTGCCTGTTCTTTTATTGCATTTATGTTCAGAAAGGGAGATACAACCATGTTTGGAATTGGAACTAGAGACCTAGGGATCGACTTAGGTACCGCTAATACACTCGTTTACGTAAAAGGAAAAGGAATTGTCTTGAGAGAGCCATCCGTTGTGGCGCTCCAAACAGATACTAAGAATATCGTCGCAGTAGGCAACGACGCTAAAAATATGATCGGCCGTACCCCAGGAAATGTTGTAGCCTTAAGACCTATGAAGGACGGGGTTATTGCTGACTATGAAACAACGGCAACGATGATGAAGTATTATATTAAAATGGCTACTAAGAATAAAGGCTTTTTTGCAGGTAAGCCATATGTCATGGTTTGCGTGCCATCGGGAATCACGGCTGTTGAAGAACGTGCGGTCATTGATGCGACACGTCAGGCTGGGGCAAGGGATGCTTTTACGATTGAGGAACCGTTTGCAGCAGCAATCGGAGCAAACCTTCCAGTTTGGGAACCTACTGGAAGCATGGTTGTTGATATCGGGGGCGGAACAACTGAAGTAGCGATCATTTCACTTGGCGGTATTGTCACATCCCAATCGGTCCGTATCGCAGGCGATGAGATGGATGACGCAATCATCAATTACATCCGCAAAACGTACAACCTGATGATCGGTGAAAGAACAGCAGAAACAATCAAAATGGAAGTTGGTTCAGCTGGTGACGCTGAAGGTATCGAAAACATGGAAATCCGCGGACGTGACCTTTTGACAGGACTCCCTAAAACAATTGAAATCACAGCTCTGGAAATTGCGAAAGCACTTCATGACACAGTATACGCGATTGTGGATGCAGTGAAGCTTACACTTGAAAAGACTCCGCCGGAGCTAGCATCAGATATCATGGACCGTGGAATCGTCCTGACTGGAGGAGGCGCTTTGCTGCGCAATCTGGATAAGGTAATCAGTGAAGAAACAAAAATGCCGGTACTTATTGCTGAAGATCCTCTCGATTGTGTCGCAATTGGGACAGGCAAAGCATTGGATCATATCGATCTATTCAAGAATAAAGCAAAAGAATCAAGATAAAAAAGAGAGGGGAAGCGGGAATCCATCCTACTTCCCTGCTCTCTTGTCATCATAATTTTTAAGATTGTAGAGGTGTAGATCATGCCACAGTTCTTTTTTAACAAACGCCTGATAATGCTGCTTGTGAGCATTATAGTCCTCGTGGCATTGATTGGCTTTTCTTTAAGGGAAAGGGAAGAATTGACTTGGCCCGAGCAGTTCGTAAAAGATTCGACAAGCTGGGTTCAATCCATTGTTTCCAGACCTGCGCACTATGTTGCCGGTTTATTTGAAAACCTTCAAGACTTGCAAAATACATATCAGGAAAACAAAGAATTAAAGAAACGACTTGATGATATGGCCCGACTTGAAGCTAAAGTATATTCCCTTGAAAAAGACAACGAGGAGCTTCAGGAAATTTTAGATAAAGAAGAGTCACTTTCAGACTATGAACCAATCCAGGCTGTGATGATTGCCAGAAGTCCAGATCGATGGAACGAGATGATTATCATTAATAAAGGCAAATCCAATGGTGTCAAAAAAAATATGGCTGTCATTACTGCCAGAGGATTGATTGGTAAAGTAAAAAGCACGACTCCATTCTCATCAACTGTACAGCTGGTCAGCGCACTGGATCCTACAAACAGGATTTCTGCTCTCCTGCAGGGAGAAAAAGAGCTGCATGGTACAATTGACGGCTATGATAAGGAAAAGGAGCTTCTTTTATTGAAAGGACTTCCTTATGACGCTAAGGTAAAAAAGGGACAGAACGTCATTACATCAGGTTTGGGCGGAGTGTTCCCTAAAGATCTGCCAATTGGTAAGGTTGTGAAGGTTGTACCTGATGAATTTGGCCTCAACCAAACAGCCTATATTAAACCAGAGGCTGATTTATATGATCTTGAGCATGTGATGGTCGTTAAAAAGACAATGGCTGCTGTAGATTTCAGCGATTTTACTGAAGATGGCGAAGACGAGGAGGAAGGCAATTGATCCGTTTCTTGCTGCCCGCCATGTTCGCCCTGCTATTTATATTGGAAAGTGTTTTTGTCGAGCTTCTCCCAGCTGAATTATTTAATAGTGACCGCGTTCTTGCGCCTCACTTCCTAATGGCCGGCATCCTGTTTTTGACGGCCTATTTAAGCCCTAAGCATGGAATCTTATACGGTTTAATTTTTGGTCTCCTTTTTGATATTGTATATACAGAAATCATTGGGATCTATCTGTTCCTTTTCCCTTTGATTGCTTATCTTTTTGCCAATATGCTCAGAATCCTGCAGATAAATATTTTGATTGTTTCTGCTCTGACGATCATAGGCATTGCCCTTCTTGAGGTGGGGGTATACGAGTTAATGCATTTGATTAATATAACGAATCTGGACTTTTCGACCTATGTCAGAATTAGGTTTGTTCCAACATTGATTTTGAACCTTGCATTTATCGTATTGGCCGCATATCCGTTCAAAAGGCAGTTCGAAAATGCTGCAGACAGACTGCGCAATGATTGAGAAAAATCTCTATCCTGCCTATTCAAATAAAGGAATTTGACGGATGCTTGTCGAATTTCTTTTACCATTGAGGTGAACATCCGTATGAAAAAAACACAAAATGTGACAATTAAAGGGACGAAAGATGGACTTACGCTCCATTTGGATGATAATTGCTCCTACGATGAATTAAAAAAAGAACTCGACAGGAAGCTTTCCAATTCCTCCCGTGTCCAAGAGGAACAGCAATTGCTGTCCGTAAAGGTGAAGGCAGGAAATAGATATCTTACTCAGGAGCAGCAGGAAGAGTTGAAGGATCTAATTCGCCAAAAGCGGAATTTAATCGTAGAGGATCTTGAAACGAACGTGATTACAAAGGCAGAAGCTGAGCGGGAAAGACAGGAAACAGGAATTGTCCCTGTGGCAAAGGTTATTCGCTCAGGCCAAATCCTTGAAATAGTCGGAGATTTGCTGCTGATTGGAGATGTCAATCCTGGAGGCACAGTTAAGGCAACGGGAAATATCTTTATTATGGGAACACTTAAAGGGATTGCGCATGCTGGTTTTGAAGGGAATGATGAAGCAGTGATTGCGGCATCAGTCATGAAACCGTCTCAATTAAGAATCAGCGATTGCATCAACCGTGCCCCCGACCAAGTGCCTGATGAAGAGAACAGGGTTATGGAATGTGCTTACATATCTGATAATCAACAGATTGTCGTTGATAGATTGCAAGTTTTAATGCGAAAAAGACCTAATTTAACTAGATTTGAAGGAGGCCTCTAAAATGGGAGAAGCGATTGTAGTTACATCCGGTAAAGGCGGAGTTGGCAAAACAACGACCTCTGCTAATATAGGTACAGCTTTGGCCCTTCAAGGCAAAAGAGTCTGTCTAGTCGATACAGATATCGGCTTGCGTAATTTAGACGTTGTCATGGGGCTAGAGAACCGGATCATTTATGATCTAGTAGACGTGATTGAAGGCAGGTGCAAGATTCACCAGGCACTTGTTAAGGATAAGCGCTTTGATGACCATCTTTATTTGCTTCCAGCTGCACAGACAAGCGATAAAACGGCAGTCCAGCCAGAACAAATGAAAAAATTAGTGAATGAATTGAAGCAAGACTATGATTATATCATTATTGATTGCCCGGCAGGAATCGAGCAAGGCTATAAAAATGCCGTTGCCGGTGCAGATAAGGCGATTGTTGTCACAACTCCTGAAGTATCCGCTGTCAGGGATGCAGACAGGATTATCGGCTTGCTTGAGAAGGAAGAAAATGTTGAAGCGCCAAAGCTTGTCATCAACCGTATCCGCACCCATATGATGAAAAATGGCGATATGCTTGATGTAGATGAAATTACAACACATCTTTCAATTGACTTGATTGGAATCGTCGCAGATGACGATGAGGTTATCAAAGCATCGAATCACGGTGAACCGATTGCCTTGAATCCAAACAGCAAAGCTTCTATAGCTTATAGGAACATTGCCCGAAGAATCCTTGGCGAATCCGTTCCATTGCAGCAGCTTGATGCTGAAAATAAAGGTGTATTCTCGAAGCTAAAGAAGTTTTTCGGAGTCCGCTAATATAAAGTGCCTGCCCTGAATTGCATTCAATGCATATCGGACAGGCGCTTATTTTTTTATGTCATCTTCCAGCCTGACAACTCTTCTCATAGATAATCCCTCTAATTGTCATACTCTTGTTGGACAGGTCATAAACTTGTACTAACTTAGAGTACAAGGGGATTGGTGGGGATAGGATGAGTTCAAGAACTGAAGACGTTCGCAAAAGAATGTTAAAGAGGAAGAAAGAGCGGGAAAGAATGGAGAAAATGAACCATGGCCGATTGTTCTATTCAGAGGAGGAACGGCATGGATTTGACCGGATTCCATCTTACGATATTGGGCCAGGTGAGGGGAACCATCCATTATTCAAAAAAGAAGTGTTTTTATTTAAAGTGCTTGCTTCAGCTTGCCTGGTATTAATTGTCGCCATCCTTTTCCGAAGCCCAGCTGAAAAAGCAGAAAAGTTTCAAAGCTATGTAAAACAAACAATGGAACAGGAATTCCAGTTCGCTGCTGTTTCTGATTGGTATGAAGAGCAATTTGGCAAACCATTGGCACTTCTGCCGGCTAAAAATACCGGTGAAGAAGACAAAAAGGATATTGATGAAGATAATGAGTACGCTTTGCCTGCTTCAGGAAAGATTCTGGAGGATTTCGGGGATAATGGTCAAAGGATCATGATTGAAACTGGGAAGGGTGCCGGAGTTGAGGCGATGAACGAAGGACTTGTCCATTTTGTCGGAATGAAGGATGGATTTGGAAAAACAGTCATTGTTCAGCACGCAGACAAGAGTGAAACATGGTATGGGAACTTGGACGGAATTGAAGTGAATTTGTATGAATATATCTCAAAAGGCACAAAGGTTGGGACAGCGATGGACAGCTCAGACGGTACAAAGGGATCATTTTATTTCGCGATAAAAAAAGGGGATGATTTCATCGATCCCGTCCAGGTGATTAAGTTTGAATAAAACCGCCGAATTATTACGAAAAATACAGATACATCCTTTATTATGGATGGTCATTGCCCTTGCTGTCGCAACCGCGCATTTTATAGAGCTGATGATGGTGCTGCTGATTATTTTTGTTCATGAAATGGGACATGGTGCTGCAGCCTCTTTTTTTTCGTGGAGAATTAAGAAAATAGCCTTGCTGCCTTTCGGCGGTGTTGCAGAAATGGATGAGCATGGGAATAGGCCATTAAAGGAAGAGCTTATTGTCGTGCTGGCGGGACCACTTCAGCATTTGTGGATGATCGGGCTCGCGTATATTTTATATCTGAATGGCATCTTTCCAGAAAAGTGGCATTCCCTGTTCATTGAATACAATTGGATGGTCTTATTGTTCAATTTGTTGCCAATATGGCCCCTCGATGGAGGTAAACTTGTTTTTATTCTTTTTTCTATGAACTCTTCCTTCCAGAATGCGCATCTTAGGACTATATATTTATCAATCGGTTCATTGGCTATTTTTTCAATCGCCCTTATGATACTTGCGCCATTGACCCTGAATGTCTGGATAATCATCGGTTTTCTCGCTTTTTCACTTCATTATGAATGGAAGCAAAGGCGCTTTATTTTCATGAGGTTTCTTATGGAAAGGCATTATGGAAAACAAGCAGATTTCAGGAAGCTTAAGCCGATCAACGTAGATGAAAATGAAGTGGTTGGGCAAGTCCTCGAAAAGTTCCAGCGAGGCTGCAAGCATCCAATCATTGTAAAGAAAGTAAATGGCAAAGAGATGGTAATGGATGAGAATGAATTGCTTCATGCTTTTTTCAGTGAAAAACTGATGTCTGCTAAAATAGGAGATTTGCTTTACACATACTGACATAGGATAATAAATGCAGCGGGGAGCTTTTCCCGCTGCATTTTTTTATTTAATAGGGAGAATACATGGAACATCTAATTATAAATATCATATCCAGAGAAAAACGCTTCGCCTTAATCAAAAATGGCGTTGTTGAAAAAATATATGTAGAGCAGCCAAGCCAGCAATCTCTTGTCAGCAATATCTATCTTGGGATCGTTGAAAGAGTGATTCCCGGCATGAATGCCGCGTTTGTGAATTTTGGAGAAGAAATGAGCGGGTTCCTGTCACGAGATAAGCTCCCTGGGCATGTGCTCTCGGAGGATGAAAACAAGGCGAACCGGTCTATATCTTCTTACATTCATCAGGGTGAAAAGCTGCTTGTACAGGTTGAAAAGGATGCAGCAGGGACAAAAGGTGCGAGGTTGACTGGAATTATTGAAATCCCGGGTGAAAATCTGGTGTACATGCCGAATGGCAAATATATTGCCGTATCCAAAAAAGCTGAAACTCCAGAAATCCGCGAAAGATGGCGGGAGTTGGCTAAAGAGCTGAAAACAGAAGAAGAAGGGTTGATTTTCAGGACTGAAAGCCTGACTCAGAACGAGGAGGTCATAGCGAATGAACTTGAGCAGCAACGGTCTGAATATCAGAAATTGCTTACATTGTCAGGTGGAATGAAAAAGCCTGGAATTGTTCATAGCCGGGATTATTTTTATGAACAAGCCTCTGCAGCTATATCGCTAATGAAAGCAGGGTCCGTCATTGTGGACAGCCTGGAATTCAAGAAGAAGCTGGAACCTCTAATTAAGGATGAAATGACGGTCAGTTTTTACAATGGCAAAGAAAATATTTTCTCTTTTTATAAAATAGAGCAGGAAATCGAGCGGTTATTAAAAAGAATCGTCTGGCTGGAAAAAGGTGCTTACATGGTAATTGACCATGCTGAGGCTCTTACAGTGTTTGATGTGAACACAGGAAAGTTTTCCGGCAAGTCCAATTTACGCGATACTGTCATTAAAACCAATATGAATGCCGCAGTAGAGGCGGCACGACAGATGAGGCTCCGGGATCTTGCCGGCATCATCCTGATTGATTTTATTGATATGCAGGATAGCAAGGACAGGGACATGGTCCTGAATGTGATCCGTAAAGAACTGATGCATGATGACCGCAGAACGAGGATTGTCGGCTTTACGGAACTTGGAATCCTCCAGCTGACAAGGAAAAAGACAAAGCAGTCCCTAGCTGAAACCCTGACTGAAACATGCGGTACTTGCGGAGGTTCAGGCCAGGTGCTAAGCTCTGAGACGATGGCCTATCGCCTTGAAAGGGAGCTTTGGGAATACCGCAGCTCTGATCACGAATCGGTATCCATTTCTGCCACAAAAGAGGTCATTGACCATTTTTCAGGGGAAGCGGGTAGCCACAAAGCAAGGCTGGAAAAGGCGCTGGGGATGAAGATTAAATTAACGGCATCGGAGTCCGACCGGCCATTTTATGAAATAGTTAAGTTTGGAGTTCATGGAGAAAAAATTTAAAATCCAGGCTGTTTTAAAGGTCAGTGTTGATTTTTAACACCTGTTGCCTGGAGCGGAAATCAACAGTCAATGCGAAAACAGCAAAAATAAAACATACAAAATGAATCATCCATGTTACAATATAAACATCTATTATTATGTTGACACTTTCGCTCGGCATGTGATAGTATTTTAATGTTATTGTTTGTAGCACCCGTGCTACAACCGCTCACAACAGGTCTAAAGCTTTGCTTTGGCAAACGCCTGCTGATGGCGAGTCTGAGTCTAATGAGGAGGTGCAATGGAATGTACGCAATTATCGAAACAGGCGGCAAGCAAGTAAAGGTAGAAGCAGGACAAGCAATCTACATTGAAAAGCTTAACGCTGAAGAAGGCGCAACAGTTACTTTTGACAAAGTTCTTTTTGTTGGTGGTGAAACTGTTAAGGTTGGAAGCCCAGTAGTAGAAGGCGCAACTGTAACAGCTAAAGTTGAAAAGAATGGCCGTCAAAAGAAAATTACCGTTTTCAAGTACAAGGCGAAAAAGAACTATCATAAAAAGCAAGGTCATCGTCAGCCTTACACAAAAGTTGTGATTGAACAAATCAACGCTTAAGGCGGAATCATATGATTCGTGCAACGATTAACCGTACAAAATCCGGAAGCATCCAATCGTTTACGATCAGCGGCCACGCCGGATTTGCGGCTCACGGAAGTGATATTGTCTGTGCAGGAGTTTCTGCCGTATCATTCGGAGCTGTGAATTCAATTATCTCTTTGACAGGAATCACTCCTGACATTGAGCAAGGAGCAGATGGGTTTCTCCGCTGTGACATCCCGGACAATTTGCCTGAGGATACACAGGAGAAAATGCAATTGCTGCTTGAAGGAATGGTCGTTTCATTGCAAACGTTAGAGAGAGATTACGGAAAGCACATAAAAATAACCTTCAAAAAGTAGGAGGTGGAACAAAATGTTAAGATTAGATCTTCAATTCTTCGCTTCTAAGAAGGGTGTAGGTTCAACTAAGAACGGACGTGACTCAATCGCAAAGCGTCTTGGCGCTAAGCGTGCAGATGGTCAATTCGTAACTGGTGGTTCTATCCTTTACCGTCAGCGCGGAACTAAAATCTACCCAGGTGTAAACGTGGGTAAAGGTGGAGATGACACTCTATTCGCTAAGGTTGACGGCGTCGTTAAATTCGAACGTCTTGGCCGTGACCGCAAGCAAGTAAGTGTTTATCCTGCAGCTCAAGAAGCGTAAGCCAAAGAGAAGCCCTAACCACTGCGGTTAGGGTTTTCTTGTTTTTTCGCTCTGTTAACCGTGATAATTGATTTTAAATCCTGTTTATGAGCGGAAATCAACAGTAAAGTATACAGAGCAGCAAGGTTTTTATAATACATAATTACTTACGCAGTATGGCTTTTTTGTTATACTAACACCAAGCAGTCTTATGAGTAGGGAGTATGTTTATGAAAAAAGAGTGGGATACAATCGAGGTTTTGCGGCATGCGCGCCATGATTGGATGAATCAGCTTCAATTAATTAAAGGCAATCTATCTCTGAACAAAGTGGATCGGGCTAAAGATATCATTGAAGAAATTATCATGGAAGCCAGGCAGGATGCAAAGCTATCTAATTTAAATCTTCCTCAATTTGCCTCAAAGTTGTTAACCTGCAATTGGGAGAACCATTTTTTTCAGCTGGAATATGAAGTGATGGACTCCCAAAACTTCCACAGACTAGATGATCAGCAGCTGGCTAGCTGGACAGAGCTGCTGTTTGAAACGCTGAATTCTTCAATTGAACGTTATCAGGAAAATCATCTTTCCGTCACAATCGATCCACAGGATAAAGGTATTGGGTTCTTTTTTGATTTTAGCGGAATAATAAATGATAAAAATCGTATTGAAAACTTTTTAGCCCATCAGCACCCAAATGGAATGAATGTAATTTCCGATGGGGTAATTGATGGCGAATTGACGATTGAAGTTTTTATGGTTTCACTCTAGGGAATCATAAAAATGCTGCTCCTCTTAGATGAGTATAAAACCGTCAATAATCTTTTAAAATTAACAAAAATCAGACAGGTGGTAATGACATAATGTTTGTCGATCAGGTAAAAATTTACGTAAAAGGCGGCGACGGCGGCGATGGAATGGTTGCTTTCCGCCGTGAAAAATATGTGCCAAACGGCGGTCCAGCCGGCGGCGACGGCGGTAACGGTGCCAATGTAATCTTCCAGGTAGAAGAAGGACTTCGTACATTGATGGATTTCAGGTATCAGCGTCATTTCAAGGCTCCACGCGGTGAGCATGGGATGTCTAAAAATCAGCACGGTAAAAATGCAAAGGATATGATTGTCAAAGTTCCGCCTGGAACAATTGTATCTGATGCGAAAACTGGAGAAGTTATTGCGGATTTAGTCGAACATGGCCAGCAGGCTGTCATCGCTAAAGGGGGACGCGGAGGACGCGGGAACTCACGTTTTGCAACTCCATCTAACCCAGCACCTGAACTTTCTGAAAAGGGAGAGCCTGGACAGGAAAAAGACATTGTTATGGAATTGAAGCTTCTTGCTGATGTAGGACTTGTCGGTTTTCCTAGTGTTGGAAAATCAACGTTACTGTCAGTAGTTTCTGCTGCAAGGCCAAAGATTGCAGAATATCACTTTACAACAATCGTACCGAACTTAGGTATGGTAGAAACAGAAGACGGCAGAAGCTTCGTGCTTGCTGATTTGCCGGGCCTTATTGAAGGAGCGCATTCAGGTGTAGGTCTTGGACACCAATTTTTGCGCCATATTGAACGTACGCGTGTCATCGTACATGTAATCGATATGGCTGCAACTGAAGGCCGCGATCCTTATGAGGACTATTTAACAATCAATAATGAATTAAAAGAATATAACTTAAGGCTGACAGAAAGGCCGCAAGTAATAGTAGCGAATAAAATGGACATGCCAGATGCAGAAGAAAACTTGGAAGTCTTTAAAGAAAAGATTGGGGATGCACATCCAATCTTCCCTATTTCTGCTGTAACGCGAGAAGGCTTACGTGAACTTGTCTTTTCAGTTGCCGATTTAGTTGAAAAGACTCCGGAGTTCCCTCTTATCGAAGAAGTGGAAGAAGAAGATACAGAAGTTAACCGTGTTATGTATAAGCATGAAAAAGCAGAACAAGAATTCCAAATTGACCGTGAACCGGATGGTACCTTTGTCATTTCCGGTGATAGCATTGAGAGACTATTCAAAATGACTGATTTCTCACGTGAAGAGTCAATTAGACGTTTTGCCCGTCAAATGCGCGGAATGGGTATAGATGATGCTCTTCGTGAAAGAGGAGCAAAAGACGGAGATACAGTTAAGCTTCTTGAGTATGAATTTGAATTTGTTGAGTAGGCCTTGTACATCTATATAAAAATCATCTTTGCTGATCAGGCGCTTACGCACTTCTGATGGGGTGGAAACATGAAACAAAATCAATTGGATAAAAAGTTTTTCCTTGTTCGGGAAGATGTGCTGCCTGAAGCGATGAAGAAAACGCTTGATGCGAAGGAAATGATTGAACGGGGAAAAGCAGAGTCGGTCTGGGATGCAGTCCAGCGGGTAGATTTAAGCAGAAGTGCTTTTTACAAATACCGTGACACTGTTTTCCCGTTCCATACGGTTGTGAAAGAAAGGATCATCACACTTTTTTTTCAGCTCGAGGACCGTTCAGGAACTCTATCGGAACTGTTAGGTACTGTAGCGGCTACTGGCTGTAATGTGCTGACCATTCATCAGACCATCCCGTTACAGGGCAGAGCGAACGTTACTTTAAGCCTGAATGTAACTGAAATGAAAGTCGAATTGGATGAACTGCTTGGAAGATTGAAAAGGCTAGAATTTGTAGAGAAAGTAGAAGTGCTTGGTTCCGGTGCTTAATAGTACTGGCTGCAGGGGGAGAGGATTGGCTTGAAAATTGGATATCTTGGTCCGAAGGCGACATTTACAGATCTCGCGGCACGCCAACTGTTCAGTGATGCTGAAAGGACTCCCTATGTAAGCATCCCTGAATGTATGGATGCGGCGGCTGTGGGCGAGATTGATGCAGCGATTGTCCCGCTGGAAAATTCGATTGAGGGGTCCGTCAATATCACGATTGATTATTTAGTCCATGAATCGGAATTGGTTATTGCCGGTGAGGCAGTTGTTCCAATCAGGCAGCATTTGCTTGTACATAAAGCAAACATAGATCAATGGAATAAGGCTGAAATGATATACAGCCATCCTCATGCACTAGCACAGTGCCATAAATTCCTGCATAAAGAATTCAAGGGAACGCCACTGGAAAATATGGCTTCAACTGCTGCTGCTGCAAAATACGTAAAAGACCACCCAGAATTAAACATCGCTGCCATTGCGAATGGTTTGGCAGAGGATGAATATGGCCTTGCCAGGGTGAAAGAAAACATCCATGATTACAGCTATAATCATACTGTGTTTGCTATTCTTGCGAAGGAAGGGCACACCATCAGCCTTAAACCATCTGATGACTATAAAACCACCTTGATGATCACGCTGCCTTCTGACCAGGCCGGTGCTCTGCATCAAGTGTTATCTGCTTTTTCCTGGAGAAAGCTCAATCTGTCAAAAATTGAATCAAGGCCGATGAAAACAGGGCTAGGAAAATACTTTTTCATCATTGATATTAATTTGAAGATGGATGAGGTATTGATTCCTGGAGCCATTGCTGAACTCGAAGCCTTAGGCTGCAGTGTCAAGCTTCTCGGAAGCTACTCAAGTCATAGAATATAAAAAAGATCCATCATCGATGGATCTTTTTTTAGTGCTTCCGCATAGATAACCGACTTAAAGAGGTTCTGGGTAACTGAAACCTTTTTAATGTAAAAATCAGCCATTTGTGGTTTCAATAAGGGTAATTGGAACAATCTAAAGAGT
>NZ_JBALSS010000033.1:50756-57709 GCF_036967045.1 Bacillus sp. JJ1609
AGTGAAAAACGCCATCACGTTGTACCAATAAAGGGGAAACTAGCCTTTACCATAAAAACGAATTTCTTTTTTTACTCTATCTCTATTCCAGATCAACCAAGAAATTAGCATTTCTAAGTGCTTCTTCTGCTTCATCCAGCGCTTTTTCTGTTGGCGCGGAGATTGTGTGCAAATGGATGCCTTCTGTAAGCTCTGATAAGTAGGAGGCATTAGTGGCACGGATTTTTTCCATGAATTGTTTCACTTCGTATCGATTCGATACCATGATTGAGGCGGTTAAATCTCCATAGACTGGATGCTCAATTTTGACATCCTTTATGGTGACACCATGATCGACGAGAAGGATTAGTTCTTCCTCTGTCCGTTCTGGAGTATGGGAACAGGCAATGGTTCTTATCGCTCCTGTTGGATTTGAGGCATGCATATAAATATACCCCTGGCTGGTTGCAATGATTGGTTCATTCCTAGCTTTTAGCAAGGTGATGTCGCCAACGATGACCTGTCTGCTTACATTTGTTATGGATGCAAGCTCACTTCCAGTAATTGGGGCCCTGCTTTCCTGCAGCCTGCTTAGGATAAATGCCCGGCGCTCGTCCCCGAGGATTTTTGTAGGTTCCTTCATAAATCCAATCCTCTCCTTCTATCTCTTCATTTGAGAATTTTACCATAAATAAAGGAGAATTTAAAAGGCAGAGGCATGTAAGGGAAGTTCGGCAATTAATTTTGCAAGCTCTTCTACCTCCTCGGTTTTTGTCTCTCTCCCGAATGAAACTCTAAAAAACTCTTTAGCCTCTTTACCTGTTATGCCCATCGCTGTCATCGTTTTCGCCGGTGAAACCATTCCGGTGTGACACGCTGTACCAGTAGAGATAGCATATCCCTTGCGATTGCATTCAAGCATGACGTATTGTCCTTCAATTCCCTTGATGCTCATCCCCAGAATACCAGGCAGCTGTGCAGCTTCGTCTCCGCCAAATATCATAATCTTATCTGTTAAGTTAAATATTGTTTCCTGGAAAAAGGCTCTTATCTTTCTCATACGAATAGTTTCAGTTTCCAGTATCATGTGGGCTTTTTGTGCTGCCGTTGTCATCGCTGCAATTCCTGGGATATTTACAGTTCCTGGCCTGAATCCTTTTTCATGAGCTGTACCAGCAATCAAAGGTTTCCATGCAAGCCTGGGATTTATATAAGCAGCCCCAGTTCCTTTTGGACCGTAAAATTTATGACCGGAAATAGAAAGCGCGTCAACGGACCTGGCTATAGGGGCAATAGGAATCTTGCCAAAGGTTTGTACACAGTCACTATGAAGTAGAATATCTTGGCTTTTGCAGAATTCGGCGATTGCTTCAAGTGGCTGGAGCGTGCCGATTTCAGGATTTCCATGGTGAAGAGAGACGAGCACAGTTTCCTTCCTGGCCGAATTTATTACACTCTCATATTCAATTTCCCCTCTTCTGTTTAGAGGAAGGTAAGTGACTTCCCAACCCTCTGTCTCCAGCTTTTTCATAAGATTATAGACTGATGAATGCTCAGCTGCACCTGTAATGATATGATTGCCTTTTTTTCGTAAAGCAGAAAGCAGGGCCATTATTCCGAGAAAGTTGGATTCAGAGCCTCCGCTGGTAAAAAAAATTCCTGCACTGTTCACATCAAGAAGTTTTGCGAATTCCCGTCTGCATCCTTCCAATACATTTTCGGCAGTACTGCCTATATCATGGAGGCTCTGACTGTTCCCGAAGTAATCAGTTGCTGCTTTGATATAAATCTCTGCGGCTTCCTGGTCCAGCGGGCATGTTGCAGCATAATCGAAATATTTCATAATTGTCTCCGCATATATTTGACATATAAAAAAAACTCCATGTAACCATAAAAAGAAACATCGTAAAAGCTATAAAAATAGTTAAATGTTAAAAGTTCTTGTCAACAGTGTAAAACTGTGTAAATATATATGTCAAGACACCTGTTAACCCAGGAGGCAGCAAATCTATGAAACAAACGGATGTAATCATCATTGGCAGCGGTATTGCCGCGTTGCAATTAGCCAATAAATTAACAAAGACATTGAATGTGATTATTCTCACAAAGATGGAGTGGAATACGTGCAACTCTTATTTAGCGCAGGGAGGAATTGCGGCTGCGATCGGGATAAACGATGATCCTTTTTTTCATTATCTGGATACGCTGGAAGCTGGCGGCCACCATAACGATGCAGAAGCTGTGCTAGCAATGACGAAAGAAGCACCTGATTTAATTAAAGGTATATGGCAAGACGGATGCAGGTTTGATGAGGATCACGATGGAAGGCTGCAATTAGGTTTGGAAGGTGCGCATAGCATGAAAAGAATCGTCCATAGCGGCGGTGATGCTACAGGGAAGCATATCGTGGATTTCTTTAGTTCTAACCTCGGGTCCAATATTTCGATTGAGCAATCGGTTTATGTCTATGAATTAATTTTAAATGACCAAATGGATACATGTATTGGAGTAAAAGCGAAGACCTCGGATGGGAAGAATGAAGTTTACTATGCAGATCATGTAGTTCTTGCAACAGGGGGATGCGGCCAGCTTTATTCTTATACCTCGAATGCTGAAACCGCCACCGGTGATGGCATGGCGCTTGCTTATAGAGCTGGAGCCGAACTGGCAGATATGGAGTTCATCCAATTCCATCCGACACTTCTATTTGTGAATGGCAGCACGAGAGGTCTTATTTCCGAGGCTGTCAGGGGTGAAGGGGCAGTCCTCGTCACTGGTGAGGGACAAAGGATCATGGAAGATATTCATCCTTTAATGGATCTTGCTCCGAGGCATATCGTTTCCCAAACCATTTATGAGTATTTAAAAAAGGATATTCAAATCTACCTGGACATTACTGAAATTGAGGATTTCTGCGATCGGTTCCCGACCATAAGCCAGCTTTGCACAGAATATGGTGTAGAGATTGATAAGGGGCTGATTCCAGTTGTGCCAGGCAGCCATTTTATCATGGGGGGCGTGAAAACAGATTTGCTTGGCCGTACGAATATTCTAGGATTGTATGCAATTGGAGAGGTCGCCTGCACAGGTATACATGGCGCGAACAGGCTAGCGAGCAATTCTTTGCTTGAAGGGATGTTCATTGGCAGCAGGCTTGCAGAATGGATTAACCATAATCCGGCCGTATATAAAAATACTAAAAAATCTGATGCTATAAAGATGGAGTTTTATCGTCCTTTGGCTGGCCTCCCTGAAATAGAAGAATTAAAAAAAACGATGATGGACCGAACAGGGATTGTTCGGACAAGAGCCATGCTGACAGCCCAAAAGGAATGGCTTGACCAGTTCGGTTTTGATGAATGGATGGATGTCTCTCTTGATCAAATGTCGACTGCTGAAATTAAACAGTTATGCATGTACATTACTGCCTGCCTGATCACAGAGTCAGCACTTGAACGCACGGAAAGCAGGGGCGGTCATTACAGAGAAGACTTTCCTAATGAAGATAATTCTAATTGGATGAAAAAACGGATCATCCGTCAACGAAAAAAAGCAAAGGATGGGAAGTATGAATACAATCAAACTCCGCTTGCTACTTGAACAATTTTTTATTGAGGACATTGGCGACCGTGATGTGACCAGTGAGTTGATATTCGGTAATGGAAAAACAGGAAGTATGGTTTTCATTGCGAAAGAGGATGGAATTTTTTGTGGAGAACAAGTCATTAACACAGGATTCCGTTTATTGGATGAAAAATGTCAGGTCAATATCATGGCGAAGGACGGGGCTCATGTGAAAAAGGGGCAAGAGCTCGCAACTATATCCGGCCAAATTTCCGCTTTGCTTAAAGCTGAAAGAGTTGTCCTTAATCTTGTGCAGCGGATGAGCGGTATAGCGACTATAACGCATCAGGCCGTGTCCGTGTTAGACAGCGGAAAAACCAGAATTTGTGATACTAGAAAAACAACACCTGGTTTACGGATGCTTGAAAAATATGCCGTACGATGTGGAGGCGGGTACAACCACCGCTATGGATTATATGATGCTGTCATGATCAAGGATAATCATATTTCATTTGCAGGATCGATCAGCGGTGCTGTGGGAACAGTGAAATCAAGTCTCGGCCATATGGTGAAGGTGGAAGTGGAGATCGAGACAGAAGCCCAGCTTAAGGAAGCAATAGAAGCAAAGGCCGACTGCGTCATGTTTGATAACAGGACACCTGAAGAAATAGCCAAATGGATTGGCCAAGTTCCAGAAGGTATTTTAACGGAAGCATCTGGCGGCATCACTCTTGAAAACCTGCACAGCTACAGAAATTGTGGGGTGGATTACATATCCCTCGGTTTCCTGACGCATTCTGTTAAGTCGTTGGATATTAGTGCAAAAGTGATACCGGAATAAAAGGGGGATAAAATCATGAATCTATTGGAGGCGCTTGAAACAAAAGCCAGAATGCTTCCTGAAAAATACAGGGACATGTCTGTACAAGAACTGGAAGCCATGATCAGGGATATAAAAGTGAAAATGGGAAAGAAGTTATTCATTCCTGGGCACCATTATCAAAAAGATGAAGTCATACAATTTGCTGATGCTACTGGCGATTCTCTAAAGCTAGCCCAGCTGTCAGCGGAAAACAGGGATGCTGAGCATATCGTGTTTTGTGGTGTCCATTTTATGGCGGAAACAGCCGATATTCTCACCGGGGACACTCAAAAAGTCTACTTGCCTGACATGAGGGCAGGCTGCTCGATGGCCGATATGGCGGATATTTATCAGACTGAACGGGCATGGGAATTCCTCCATGTGTTGTTTGGCGATACAATACTTCCATTGACATATGTAAATTCTACTGCCGCAATCAAATCCTTTGTAGGAGCTAATGGCGGTGCCACAGTAACTTCTTCCAATGCCGAAAAAATGGTGCAATGGGCTTTTACCCAAAAAGAACGACTCCTTTTCCTTCCAGACCAGCACTTAGGACGGAACACAGCTTACAATATGGGAATCAGTCTGGATGAAATGGCAGTATACAATCCCATCGAAAATATTCTTGAGTTTGAAGGACCGCTGGAGAAAGTGAAGGTCATTCTTTGGAAGGGGCATTGCTCCGTCCATGAGAATTTTACAGTTGAGAATATTTTGAACGTCCGTAATGTGGATCCAAATATGAAAATCATTGTCCATCCAGAATGCAGGCATGAGGTTGTCCGGCTATCTGACATGGCTGGGTCGACCAATTATATTATAGACGCAATTGAAGCTTCACCAGCGGGATCGAAATGGGCAATCGGCACAGAAATGAATTTAGTGAACCGCCTGATTGCACAGCATCCTGATAAACATATTGTTTCGTTAAACCCGCATATGTGTCCATGTTTGACGATGAACAGGATTGACCTTCAACATCTTGCATGGAGCCTTGATTCTATTATGGAAGGGCAGGAATGCAATATCATTAACGTGGGTGCAGAGACATCGAAAAATGCTAAGATTGCTCTTGAACGAATGCTGCATCACTCTTAAAACGAATTCCTTCCCGGTTGGGGAGGAATTTTTATTTTGGGAAAAGCTTAATGTTGCTTGTTGAAACATATTTATAACTAGTGAAGCATAAGTTTTTTTGAAGATTGTTAGCAAATTGCCCACACCCACATACAATATATAGACTTATGCCATAGGAGGGAATCAGAATGAAGCTCCATATCGTACAGAAAGGGGATACTCTTTGGAAGATCGCCAAGAAGTACGGCGTGAACTTTGAAGAGCTGAAAAAGATGAATACTCAGCTCAGCAACCCTGATATGATTATGCCCGGTATGAAAATAAAAGTTCCAACTGGTGGAGGTAACATAAAAAAAGAAGCTCCAATTTCCGGTGGAACGCCTCAAGCAAAAATCAATATGGGTGGCAAAAAGGAAATGCCGATTGCCAAAGAGAAACCTATATCAATGCCTGAAGTGAAGAAGGAGGCACCTGTTAAGGAAATGCCTAAGGAGGCTCCAGTCAAGGAGCAGCCAAAAATGGAAATGCCAAAAATGGAAATGCCAAAAATGGAAATGCCAAAAATGGAAATGCCAAAACAGGAAGCACCTAAGCCGATTAAAAAAGAAGAAGCAGTGAAACCATATACCCCAAAAATGCCGAAGCAGATCATGCCTGAAATCGATATCAACAATTACTATATGTTGAATATGTCAAACATGCAGCTTCCGCCAAAGCCACAGCCACAGCCAAAGGCACAGCCAAAGCCGCAGCTCCCGCTAAAGCCAGAGAATATTTTCCCAGAGATCAAACCAGAAGTGAAGCCAGAGGTTAAGCCTGAAATGAAACCTCAAGCGAAGCCACTGCCAAAAGCAGAAGTGAAACCAAGTGTGAAATCGGAAATAAAACCTGATATAAAAATTGAAAAGAATGATTTCATGGATGAAGCACCTTCTATGATGCCATTTATCCAAGGAGGTTACCAACAGCCAATGATTCCTTATCCATATAATTGTTATCCTGGTGCCCCATCTATGACGGGTCCTGGATATGGTTATCCAGGCACTCAGCAGATGATGCCGTATCCGCAGGTGCAAGGAGCGATGAATTATCCTGGCCAATACCCTGGTATGATGCCTGGAATGGGAATGGCAGATATGGAATCATCGTCATTTGATCAAAATATGCAAATGCCATTAAGTCCTGTAATGGATGAAAATATGCCTGCAAATATGCAGCCTCAGATATCGCCTGAATCAGAGGCAGGTCCTACCTTTTATGGAATGCCGATCTCTCCTGTAATGCCTGGTCCTGGATGGTGTCCTCCATATGGGCAAATGCCTCATGGTTATCCGCCGATGCCATACATGCCACAAGTCGGTGGAATGATGGAAAATCAGATGCCTTACCAGCCACAGGTAAGTGGAATGATGGATAACCAGATGCCGCAGGTGGGCGGAATGATGCAAAGCCAGATGCCAATGATGCC
>NZ_JBALSS010000034.1:0-10792 GCF_036967045.1 Bacillus sp. JJ1609
GCGCTGGAGCTGGACATTTCTCGAAGTGAATTTTATACTTTCTTCTCTTTTAATAAAAACTGCCTAATTGAATGAAAAAAGTCTCTAGTTGCTCTAGAGACTTCTTTTCATATAAGTTTAGCGATTGAGTTTAGACATGGGATTGATCAACTTCCCATTTTGATAAACTTCAAAATGGAGATGGATTCCAGTAGAATTTCCTGTTCTTCCCATAACACCAATCTTTGAACCGCGAGCTACTGTCTGGCCAGGGCTTACTGAAATAGATGCAAGATGGGCATACATCGTTCTATAACCATTTTGATGGTCAATTATGATTTTATTGCCGTATCCATCATTATTATTACCAGCCGAAACAACCACTCCGTTATCAACGGTTTTAATTGTATAGTTGCTAGGCCTTGCGATGTCGATTCCTTTATGCATCCTGCTCCAGCGGTATCCTTGCTGACTTGATATATAACCACCGTTAGTCGGCCATACAAAGGTTCCGTCTCCACGAGAAGGTACAACCTTTGTTCCTCTGATGATGATTTCATTTACCGGTTTCTGGAGTACTTCTGTTTTAATCGCTTCTTTTTTTACAATCTGACCATTTTTTTCTGATGTTACATAAATTTTCCCATTAACACCATTCTTGCCCGTCTGCTGCTTCTTCGTATCGCCTTTGAACATTTTCGGGTTATCGACAACCTCTTTTTGGAATGCGACTTCTTCCTTTACATATGCCTGGCGTTCAACAACCACTTCTACAAAAGGCTTTAACACCGTTACATTAAGCTGCTGGCCAAGCTTTAAAACCGAATCCTCGTTAAGCCCTTTGTTTAATGAAAGTAATTGAGTTAGCTTCAGATTATGTGAGCTTGCAATGCTGCTTAAGACATCCCCGTCTTTAACCTGGTACTTCTGTTCTTCAAGCGTACCCTTTTTAAGAAGCTTAAACGCTTCTTCAACCGTTAAGATTTTTTCAGGGTTAATTTTTTCTGATGATTGCGAAACATTTTTCGTAAAACGAACGTCTAATATACGAGTTTCATTTTCTTTCACTTCGGGTATTGGTAGATTAGGAGATTTCTTTCTATTCTCCACTCCAGCTAATTCTTCTTCACTTACATACTCAAGCATCATTTTTTTCAGGACTTCTTTAGATGCCTCCTGATCCTTTAAGTAAGCTACAGGCTCACCGTCAATAACAAGAGCTGATGCTTCGGCCTGAACAGCCATTTGACTTTTGATTGCACTTAACACCTCTGAACTATCAGCATTTGCCGCCGAAGAAAAAACCTGTTCAGGAATAAAAGAAACATCAAGTCCAAGGTCAACATCAAGATCTTTATATTCTTTTTGAACCGATGTTAACTTCTCTTCAACCATTTTTTCAACTTCAGCTTTATCCGCTACAGTTCCTACAAATTTATCATTTAAATAGACATAATATACAGTTGTTAGATTTGACTCAGCAGCAAGTGCGACGTTTCCAGCACCAAATGACAACGCAGCTACAGTGACTGCAGCCATAATCGACTTCTTGATTGCCGGTTTCATCTCTTTTGATGTTTTGCCCGCAAGACTGGACAGCTTCTTTTTTAAATTCTTCATTCTGATCCTCCTACACTACGGTAAAACAAAATATATAAATCTAGTACTATATAACCAATTTCAGAAAATTGTACCTTTATACTTTACCATAAAATGTATCAGTAAGAATGCTAGACTTCATTATGTAACAAAAATGTATAATAGCTGACATTAAATTACGTTATTTGTAAGTAATTTGGTAACGCATGCCGGTATTTTTTTGTTAAATCCCAGTTAAGAACCCAGTCACACTAAGGCTTTTCTCCTACTTTTAGGACGATGATCTTTTTTACTATTATTTTCAACATAACCCAGTGGTGCATGGTGAAAATTATCAGTAATATTACAATTATGTTACAAACAAACAAAAAAAGGAGCATGTCATATGACACGCTCCCTTTTTTAATGGCTCAGGACGGAATCGAACCGCCGACACAAGGATTTTCAGTCCTTTGCTCTACCGACTGAGCTACTGAGCCATGATAATATTGTATCCTAAACTTTGTTTTATTTAGGACCCTTGCTCAAAAAACCTCTCGGTTTTTCTCGCAGGTTTCCACAGAAGCCAATTCAAAGGAGCGAGAAACCTGCTCTACCGACTGAGCTACTGAGCCAAATTAAAAATATGTAAAAGTGACCCCTACGGGATTCGAACCCGTGTTACCGCCGTGAAAGGGCGGTGTCTTAACCGCTTGACCAAGGGGCCAAATAATAAAAGGATGATTATTTTCATTATCGCGAAAAATCTTGGTGAGCCATGAAGGACTCGAACCTTCGACCCTCTGATTAAAAGTCAGATGCTCTACCGACTGAGCTAATGGCTCGCAATAAATGCAGTAATACTTTTTGTATTTTAACTGCTTGAAAATCTTATCACATTTTGTCGATTTGGTGACAACGTTGTTTATATTACCACAGGATTTTATGGTTTGTATATATTATTTTAAAACTTTTTTCGTTTTTTTATTTTTTTCCTTAGGAGTGAGATTTAAATACATTTATGTGACGTTCATTTGCCCTCCCTTGTACCCATCGATTAGTACAACTAACAAATAAATCCCCGCTCTCACATGAGAGCGGGGATTTATTATCTGCTATTAAGATCTCCAAGGACTGCGCACAACGTTTGTCTGTGTGCGGTCTGGTCCTACTGAGAAGATAGACAATGGAATGCCTGTTAGCTGTGAAATGCGCTCTAGGTAGTGTCTAGCGTTCTCTGGCAGCTTGTCTAGGGTTTTGCAACCTGTGATGTCTTCTGTCCAGCCTGGAAGCTCCTCATACACTGGCTCACAATCTGCCAGCATTTTCAGGCTTGCTGGGAACTCTTCAATCAATTCACCTTTGTAACGGTACGCTACGCAAATTTTTAGTGTCTCAATTCCCGTTAATACGTCAATTGAATTCAAAGATAGATCAGTAATTCCGCTTACGCGGCGAGCATGGCGGACAACGACACTGTCGAACCAGCCGACACGGCGCGGACGGCCTGTTGTTGTACCATATTCGCGTCCTACTTCACGGATTTGGTGGCCGATTTCATTATCAAGCTCTGTTGGGAATGGGCCATCGCCAACGCGAGTGGTATAAGCCTTTGACACACCAACAATATGAGTAATCTTAGTCGGACCTACGCCAGAACCGATTGTAACACCGCCAGCAACAGGGTTGGAAGAAGTAACGAATGGATATGTTCCCTGGTCGATATCAAGCATAACACCTTGGGCACCTTCAAACAGCACTCGTCGGCCTTCATCAAGTGCATCATTCAATACTACAGATGTGTCCTGTACGTAATGTTTGATCTGCTGACCATATTCATAATATTCATCAAGAATGTCTTCGATTTTGAAGCCTTCTGTCTCATAAATTCTTTCAAAAAGGCGATTCTTTTCCTCAAGGTTACGCGTAAGCTTTTCTTCGAAAGATTCGCGGTCAAGCAGGTCTGCAATTCTGATGCCGATGCGTGCTGCCTTGTCCATGTATGCAGGTCCAATGCCCTTTTTAGTCGTACCAATCTTATTTGCACCCTTGCTTGCCTCTTCGACCTCGTCAAGCTTCAGGTGGTAAGGAAGGATCACATGTGCACGGTTGCTGATACGCAGGTTGTCAGTGGTCACACCCTTGTCATGAAGATAAGCAAGTTCTTTAACAAGTGCTTTTGGGTCAACGACCATCCCGTTGCCAATCACGCTGATTTTATCTTTATAGAAAATTCCAGATGGAATTAAATGCAGTTTATATGTTTCGCCATTAAATTTTATTGTATGTCCAGCGTTGTTTCCACCCTGGTAACGGGCAATTACTTCAGCATTTTCAGAAAGGAAATCCGTAATTTTCCCTTTTCCTTCGTCTCCCCATTGTGTTCCTACTACTACTACTGATGACATATAAAAAGCACCTCCAAAGGTATACGGTAAATTTAATCCCGTTTCAAACATATAAAGTTTACCAGCTTTTTAAGTAAAAAGTCAATTAAACACGAACATTTTATTTATATTACAATTTATTCGTTCGTGAATATAACCCAAACCATTTTTGAAAACAAAACAGTTTTTATGTAAAAAAAGAGAACTAATCCAATACGGATTAATTCTCATTATGCCCCTGGTGGAGCGTACGATTCATCATACCTCTGCTCGATGTTGACGAACTTATTATATTCTTTTACAAAAGCAAGCTGTACGGTACCAGTCGGGCCATTACGCTGCTTGGCGATGATGATTTCAATGATGTTCTTGTTTTCTGATTCTTTGTCATAGTAGTCATCACGGTACAGGAAGGCAACAATATCGGCATCCTGCTCGATTGATCCGGATTCACGGATATCAGACATCATCGGACGCTTATCCTGTCGCTGTTCCACACCACGGGACAGCTGTGACAAGGCAATGACCGGTACCTGCAGTTCACGGGCCAATTGCTTAAGTGAACGTGAAATCTCAGATACTTCCTGCTGTCTGTTTTCGCCAGCACGGCCGCTTCCCAAAATCAGCTGCAAATAGTCAATCATAATCATACCGAGACCGTGCTCCTGCTTTAAGCGGCGGCATTTTGATCGAATATCAGTGATTCGGACACCGGGAGTATCATCAATGAAAATCCCTGAGTTTGACAGGCTTCCCATTGCCATCGTCAGTTTTCCCCAGTCTTCGTCTGTCAGGGAACCAGTACGCAGCCTTTGCGCGTCAATATTGCCCTCAGCACAAAGAACACGCATGACTAGTTGTTCTGCACCCATCTCCAAACTGAAGATTGCTACGTTTTCTCCCGTTTTTTTAGCAACGTTTTGGGCAATATTTAGTGCGAAGGCTGTTTTACCTACGGAAGGACGGGCACCAACGATGATCAAATCATTTCGCTGGAAACCTGCTGTCATTCTATCCAGCTCGGTAAATCCTGTCTCTAGTCCGGTAATATCGCCTTTACGGTTATGCATTTCTTCAATATTGTCATAAGTCCTTACAAGGACATCTTTAATATTGTGGAAGGCTCCTGCGCCTTTACGCTGGGCAACTTCCATGATGTTTTTTTCCGCTTCAGCAAGCAAGGCTTCAACTTCATCTTCTCGCATATAGCCATCTTCGGCGATGCCAGAAGCTGTACGGATCAGCCTTCTGAGAAGCGATTTTTCTTCTACGATTCTAGCATAATACTCTATATTTGCTGCTGTCGGAACCGATGCAGCTAATTCACTTAAATAACTTACGCCGCCCACATCTTCAATCAACTTGGAGGACGCCAGATTTTCTGTCACTGTCACTAAGTCGATCGCTTTTCCCTTATCACTCAAGTCCAACATGACATTGAAGATTTTCTGGTGAGCTACTCGATAAAAATCTTCAGGGATTAAGATTTCTGAAGCAAGAGTCAAAGCTGATGGTTCTAAAAATATCGCACCAAGCACTGCTTGTTCCGCTTCCATATTTTGTGGCGGAAGTCGATCCGCAAATAATTCACTCATCTGCCTGCCCCCTTACAAAAAGAATTCTCTCTTTTTTAACGGAAAAAAGTGACCAGCCATTACCGATCACCATTTTTCTGTAACTATATTATTTTAACATGTTTATGACTATATGGAACTGTAAATTATTTTCCTTCTTTTACATGGACATTCAAGGTAGCCTGAACTTCTTTATGAAGCTTGACTGGAACTTTTGTGTATCCAAGTGTGCGAATTGCATCATTAAGCTCGATTTTTCGCTTATCAAGCTTAATGCTATGCGCTTTTTGCAGCTCATCAGCAATCTGCTTACTTGTTATGGATCCAAATAAACGGCCATCTTCCCCAGACTTCGCAGTCAGTTCTACTGTCACTTTTTCAAGTGTCTCTTTAAGAACCTTAGCTTGATTCAGTTCTTCTTGCGCCATTTTCTCTTCTTTTTTCTGTTGGGCATTCAAAGAGCTCATCGCACCTTGATTTGCTTCAACGGCCAAGCCTTGCTTGATCAAGAAGTTATGTGCATATCCATCAGCAACGTTTTTAATTTCGCCTTTTTTGCCTTTCCCTTTAACATCCTTCAAAAAGATTACTTTCATTCTTTTTGTCCCCCTTCTAAATATTCAGTGATAGCATTTTTAACCATATTTTCTGCTTCTTCTATGGATACATCATATAATTGGGTAGCTGCATTTGTTAAATGCCCGCCTCCTTCTAGATGTTCCATGATCACCTGGACATTGATTTCGCCAAGTGACCTGGCACTGACACCAATTGTATGGTCTGTCTTTTTAGAAATGACGAAAGAAGCTGTTACCCCATCCATGGTCAAGAGAGTGTCTGCAGCCTGGGCAATCAGCACCTGGTCACAGTATACATCCTCCTCGGCTTTTGAAATGACAATGCCGTCTCTGTAAAAATAAACATTCTCGATAATTTTTGCTCTTTTGATATACGTATTGATATCTTCTTTTAAAAACTTTTGGACAAGAACGGTGTCCGCCCCGTGGCTTCGCAAGTAAGAAGCTGCATCAAAAGTACGTGCTCCCGTTCTTAATGTGAAGCTTTTTGTATCAACGATGATTCCTGCCAATAAGGCAGTTGCCTCAAGCATTTGTATTTTGCCGTTCTTCGGTTGATATTCGAGCAGCTCAGTCACAAGCTCCGCTGTCGAAGAGGCATATGGCTCCATATAGACAAGAAGAGGATTCTTAATGAATTCTTCTCCTCTGCGGTGATGATCGATGACAATGACATTTTCAATTCGATTCATGAGCCTTTCATCGATTACCAATGATGGTTTATGAGTATCTACCACGACAAGCAAAGTATCGTCAGTTGCGATTTCATATGCCTGTTCCGGTGAAATAAAACGCGAATACATCTCTTCATTTTGTTTGATTTCAGCCATCAGACGCTGTACGCCCGTATCTATTTCGTTTTTATTATAAACAATAAATCCTTCTCGCTTATTCATCTGGGCAACTTTCAAAATTCCGATTGCAGATCCAATTGCATCCATATCAGGATTCTTATGGCCCATGATCAATACTTTGTCGCTTTCGACAACCAATTCCTTCAAAGCATGGGAAATGACCCTCGCCCTCACTCTGGTCCGTTTTTCAACAGGATTCGTCTTGCCGCCGTAAAATTTCACTTTTCCATTTAGCTGCTTGATCGCGACCTGATCCCCGCCACGCCCCAATGCCAGATCGAGGCTGGATTGCGCCTGGGAACCAAGCTCAGGCAGCGAGGAAACACCTGTGCCGACACCGATACTCAATGTGAGCGGAACATTTTGCTTGGAAGTCGTTTCTCTTACTTCATCCAAAATCGTGAACTTTCCCTTTTCCAGCATATGAAGGATGTTTTCACTGAAAACAGCGATAAATCTTTCAGAAGAAACCCTTTTAAGGAATACGCCATTAGTGGTTGCCCATTTATTTAAAATGGATGTTACCAGGCTGTTCAAGCTGCTTTTGGTCTGGTCATCCATTCCCTGTGTCAATTCCTCGTAGTTATCCAGATAGATGATGGCAATGACCGTTCTCTCATCATGATACATTTTCTCTATTTCAGCCTGCTCGGTTACATCAAAAAAATAGAGCAGCCGTTCTTCCGGCTTATGGATGACTCTGAACTTACGGTCATGCAGCGATATAATCTCCGTTTCAACCTCTTGCTTAATCAATGGGATGACGGCATCAGCCACATCGTATAAAGATCTTCCGACAAGAGTATCTTCATGAAAGCATGAAGCGATGAAAGGGTTGGTCCATTCAATATAATAATCGTCATTGATCAGCATAATCCCAATCGGCATCTCCATCAGCGCTTCTTCGCCGACCTTTTTGACCCTGTAAGACAAAGTGGAAATGTACTCTTCGGTTTCTTGTCTCATTTTATGGTTCACTTGAAAAATAAGATATATCAACAGGCCGGTGAGAATGAATCCTGCTGCCCCTATAATCCAATTATAGTAGGACAGCACTCCAATAAGCACCAGTATTACGGCCATCAATCCATATAGTGGATAACGTATTTGCCGCCTCTCTATATAAGAAGGCATGTGCTCAGCTCCTAAAGCAGTAGTTTCTGATTACTTCTTCTTCTCTCCAAGACGTTTTCTTAAATCAAATCCTAAATCAATTATACCTAATATCCTGACAATATAAAGAATAAAAGGCAGAAGGAATAAAAGGACTGTGACGACGATTGGCAAAGCCTTAGGATACCCTTTAGCATGAGTGATATAAAATATAAAAGATAGACCTTGGAGAACCATTAGCATCTGGAGAATGAACGAAAGATTAGCAATCACCCAGAACCAATAAGTCCCTTCCTCCGGCCTCATCAGCAACGCTGCAAGCATTGTGAGCAGATAATACCATAAAATACTCTTTGGCAAGGCTAATTCCCTGAACGGACGCCACTTTGGAACATCTATGCCAAATCGCTTCAGAAAGGGAAAAGATGCAAGCTGGATGACAAACACAAGCAGGAAAGATGCCATCACAAACATGCTAGGTACCAACGTCTCCATTAAATCAATCATGGATTCAAATTGCTTGATCAATTTCTCATCCGGTGACTGGCCAAACTGCTCAAGCATCTTTATCGACTGTTTAACTGACAAACGGAATGTATCCATTAATTCGTCAATAAAGTTAATTTTAAAAAGGACTACTGACACAGCATATTGCGCCACTATATTTACAAGAAACACTATGGAACCAGCCATGAAAACTGCCAGCCTGCTTTTCCCTTCTCTGATCATATATCCCATTACCGCTCCTGTAGTGCCATAAGCAAGAGCGAGCGGTATCGCTAAAAAGGAACCGAGAATCATTGACAGCAGGACACCAGCCAGGGTAAACACCGCGGTGCTTTTCAAATCATGCTTTGCTCCAAAGAGCAGGAATGGCAATGCCAAGAAGAAATTAATCACTAAACTAAGTACAGGAATATATAAAGTAATCAGTAGCATAACAGCAAAGATTGCCAGCAATATGGCTCCTTCTGTCAGCTTGTATGTATTTTTCATAATTTACCCCTTACATGAAAAGCGCAAGCGCCGTGTTAAGCACCGACTAGTGCTGGCGGACCAGGAAATAAAAGTCACTTTTTGCTCATTGACTGGACCGAAACTAGACAAGCAAACCTCGCTAGGCTAGGCGCTGGAGCTAGACATTAATATAATTACAAATAATTTATCCAAATCTAAAACCAACATATAAGAACTATTTTATCTTCTAAACTGTGGACAATCAACCGAGTAGCGAGTCAAAGTCCTGAAACATAATATAAAAGGCAGCGGGAGAACAACCCCGCTGCCTTTTAAAATCCGATCATTATTCTCCTGAAACGTATGGCAGTAATGCCATTTGACGAGCACGTTTGATCGCAACTGTCAATTTACGCTGATATTTAGCGCTAGTTCCAGTTACACGACGTGGTAAAATTTTACCGCGCTCAGAGATGAATTTTTTTAGAAGATCAGTATCTTTATAATCAATCTTTGTGATTCCGTTTGCTGTGAAGAAACAAACTTTACGGCGCTTTGCACGTCCGCCTCTGCGTCCACCCATTGCCATGGTCATTTCCCTCCTTATATATTTTATAAAACGTCCGAGTTTATATTAGAATGGAAGATCATCATCTGAAATGTCGATTTGGCCGCCACCTGCAAATGGATCTTCATCTACTTTTGTATAACCTTGATTTTGGCGTTGATTCTGATTCCCAAATGGGGAACCCTGATCATTTTGGCGGGAATAGTTATTATCCCCTCTGTCTGAAGTTTGACCTTGACCTTTTGGCTCAAGGAACTGCACGCTCTCCGCTAGAACTTCTGTAACGTAAACACGTTTACCATCTTGTCCCTCATAGCTGCGAGTTTGTACACGTCCGTCTACGCCAGCAAGGCTGCCCTTCTTAAGGAAGTTAGCAACATTTTCAGCAGGACGGCGCCATACCACACAGTTAATGAAATCGGCTTCTCTTTCACCTTGCTGGTTGGTAAATGCACGATTTACCGCAAGTGTGAAAGTAGCAACTGCAACTCCATTCGGTGTGAAGCGTAATTCAGGATCCTTAGTCAAACGGCCGACAAGAATGACACGATTCATCATCAGAATCAACTCCTTCCCCTCAGCCTTACTGTTTCACGTGAAACATTTCCAGCTGAAAGTATATGTCAAATTTATATTTATTCTTCTTCTTTAATTACGATGTGGCGAATGATATCTTCGCTGATCTTTGCAAGACGAGAGAATTCCTCAACTGCAGCTGGCTCAGCATTTACTTTTAAAAGCTGGTAGTAGCCATCACGAAAATCATTGATTTCATAAGCAAGACGGCGTTTGCCCCATTCTTTAGCTTCTGAAACTTCCGCACCGTTATCTGTTAAAATTCCACTGAAACGCTCAGTTAGAGCCTTTTTAGCTTCCTCTTCAATATTTGGGCGGATGATGTACATAACTTCGTACTTTCTCATCACTGTCACCTCCTTTTGGTCTGACGGCCCCATTACAGGGCAAGGAATAATTGTTTAATTACTCACAAGTTGAAATTATATCATAGTTTTTTTTCAAAAGCAATGCTATGAAAAGTGATGAAATATTTCATATTTATAGCCTTGTTTAATCTTATAACTAAATGCTAACATATGTTCGTGTTTTTGTCCAAGCTTATTAACTGAATTGATACTGTTTTTAGGTGGAAGGCTCTGTTAAACAAGGCTGTTGATTTTCGTTCCAGGCGCTTCGCTTTCCGCGG
>NZ_JBALSS010000034.1:10967-39801 GCF_036967045.1 Bacillus sp. JJ1609
CACTACAATCAACAGGTTTAAAAACAACATCGGGCTATAACAGAGCCAAGTGAAAAATAATGAAAGCCCCGCGGTTACACCGCAGGGCTTTAACAATTAGACGTTAAAACGGAAGTGGATGATATCTCCGTCTTTCACTTCATATTCTTTTCCTTCAAGGCGAACCTTTCCAGCCTCTTTGGCAGCAGTCATTGAGCCTGCTGCAAGCAAGTCATCATAATGCACTGTTTCTGCCCGGATAAATCCGCGCTCAAAGTCTGAATGGATAACGCCGGCACATTGTGGTGCCTTCATACCGCGGCGGAATGTCCAAGCGCGGACTTCCTGCACACCAGCAGTAAAGTAAGTAGCCAGTCCAAGAAGGCTGTATGCTGCACGGATTAACTGGTCCAAACCTGATTCTTCGATGCCAAGCTCTTCAAGGAACATAGCTTTTTCTTCACCTTCAAGCTCAGCAATCTCTTCTTCGATCTTCGCGCAAATAACGATTACTTCAGCATTTTCCTTTGCTGCGAATTCGCGGACCTTCTGGACATATTCATTATTGTTCGGATCTGCAACCTCATCTTCACTTACGTTTGCCACATAAAGCATTGGCTTGATTGTAAGCAGATGCAGGTGTTTAACAATCTTCATCTCTTCATCTGAGAATTCAACCGCACGAGCCGGCTGTTCCGCTTCAAATGCCTCGCGAAGGCGAGCTAAGATAGGGAATTCGATTGCTGCTTCCTTATCTTTTTGCTTAGCAAGCTTTTCAACACGGCCAATTCTTTTTTCAACTGATTCAAGGTCAGCAAGGATTAATTCCAGGTTAATAACCTCGATATCAGATATAGGATCTACTTTACCTGCAACGTGTGTGATATTGTCATCTGCAAAGCAGCGAACTACCTGACAGATTGCATCTACCTGGCGGATATGTGAAAGGAACTTGTTGCCGAGGCCCTCACCCTTGCTCGCGCCTTTAACAATCCCGGCGATATCAGTAAATTCAAAAGCAGTTGGTACAGTCTTTTTCGGCTGTACAAGCTCAGTCAATTTATTTAAACGATTGTCAGGAACTTCAACAATCCCTACGTTCGGGTCGATCGTACAGAACGGATAGTTTGCTGATTCAGCACCAGCCTGTGTAATTGCATTAAACAAAGTCGATTTCCCTACGTTAGGAAGTCCAACAATACCTGCTGTTAAGGCCATCCATGTCACTCCTCTATATTAAAAAATATCTATTCAAGCTAGAATCACCTAAACGATTTTGCCTCTCACAATTATAGAGATTACCGGGTGAAAAGACAAGCACACAATAAGAAAAGCGCAAGCGCTGGAGGGCGGATCGAAGCGACTCGAGGGGCTAGGCGCTGGAGCTGGACATTTTTCGAAGTGATTAAAATACTTATTATATTTTTCGAAAAGCAAATTGATCATGTACATTGAAAGGATGTTCCCCACATTCCGGTTTACAAAGTAAAAACCGCACTCCAAAAGAGTGCGGCAACAGATCATATGAATTCTACTTTTTCAATGTTAACAAGACAATCATACAAAGTGCTTCCTAAGCCATTGTCTGATTCCCTGCTTGAGGTAAGCTGGTTCACCGATCCGCCAAACCTTGCACTCAAGCCTTCATCAATATTCACAGTCCCGGGATGGGCGTTTTTCATTACGGAGACATATCCGTTAATTTCTCCCCGGTCATTCCACACACGAACATGATCTTGGTTTTTGAGCCCCTTTTCAACCGCGACGCTTTCGGCGATTTCTACCTTTACATAAGGCGCAGGCTCAAACAGCTGAAAATGCTGTGAATGGTTGGAACGCAAAGGATGAATGGTCAAAAAAGTATATGGATATTTTTTTGCCAGCTCTGGATTCGTCCATTTCGTTTCTGTCGGCAGTGACAGTGATAGATTCCCTTTCGAAGAAGTGAATTCGTATTTCCCGCTTGGCGTTTTAAAATGACGATCACTCCACGGAATTTTATTGACAGGGAGCTCCACGAATTTTTCCGTGCGGATTTTATCAAGAGTAATTCCGTTTTCGACAAGCGAAGCCAGCCCCATACCGAGGAAGCCTTCTCTTGTAAAATCAAACTCCTCACCAAAGCCTAAACGCTTTGCCAATTCTGTCCAAATCCACGCATCAGGCCTTGCTTCCCCAGGAGGCTCAACCAGCTTAGGACCATGATTCACGTAATGATGGTACATGGAAGAATAATAGACATCCTCCACTTCAAAAACTGTGGCAGCAGGCAGGACATAATCTGCGAGCATGGCTGTATCTGTCATAAACTGGTCGATGACTACTAAAGTTTCAAGTGAAGAAAAAGCCTCTTTTACCCTATTTGTATCCGGAACCTGGGTCATTGGATTTCCGCATGTGACAATCCCCATTTTGATTTCGGGATCGATAGCCGATAGAATGCCTTCTGCCTGCCTCATCATCGTGAACGTACGTGATGCGGTCTTCCGTTTCGGCAACGTCATTTCGTTGAAGGCAAAGCTTTGGCCTACCTGTTTATTTGCATAATTGGCTCCGCCGCCAGGAATCCCGATATTGCCGCTGACTGCAACCAGTGCATCAATCAGCCTGATTGTATTTCCCCCGTTTTCATATCGCTGCATTCCCAAGCCCATGATGGTAGAAACTGGACGGTCAGCGTACACTTTAGCAAGATGAGTAATGATTTCTGCAGGTACCTCTGTCATTTCACTGATTGATTCCAATGTAACGCTGTTCAGCACTCCCAATAAATCAGATAATCCGACTGTATGGTTTACTAAAAATTCCTCGTCCTGTAAATTCAATCTCATTATTTCTTTCATGATACCTGCAGCCAGAAGGCCGTCAAAACCAGGCTTGATTGATATATATTCATCTGCAAGCTTTGCAGTCGCATTATAGATCGGATCAATAACGTATAGTTTTGTACCATTCTTTTTCACTGCCTGAAGGTTTTGATATAAGTGCATATTTGTCCGGGCGACATTTCTTCCCCAAATGACAACATGCTTGCTATTTTTCAAGTCTTCAGGTGCATGGCTGTACGCATCGCCGAAATCCCAGTTTTGCGCCTCGATGCCAGCTCCCCAACAAATTGAGCCTGTCAATTCTGTCACACCACCATAAAGATTAAAGAATCTGCTGTCCAGATTGGTAAGCAGCCCGCTGTTGGCATAATCATGGCTATGCAGAACAGAAGTAGAGCCATACGTTTCTTTATAATAAGCAAGTTTTCCAGCTATTTCATCGAGTGCATTTTCCCATGAGATCTGTACAAAGCTGTCTCCAGCCTTTTTCAGAGGATATAGCAATCGTTCCTGTGAATTGGCCCGGTTCTCAAGCATTCTGCCGCGCCCGCAAATCTTTCCCTGTGTGATTGGATGCTCAGGATTGCCTTCAACCTTCATTACTTTTCCATCTTCAACGGTAACAAGGAAGCCGCAGCTGTCCCAGCAATTTAACGGACAAGCCGAATGATGTACTGTTGCCAATTCCTCATCTCCCCATCTCTATCTATTTAGTCAATCTAAATATATTTTTTTATTAATAAGGATAATATAGAAATCTTAAAAAAAGAAGCAGGATTATTCTTCCTGCTTCGATAAAATCTTCTTCACTTTACGGGTAAATTCTTTTCTTGGAATTAAGACACTGTGCTGGCAGCCTTCACATTTAATTCGGATATCCATGCCAAGCCGGATGATTTTCCACTTGTTTGTGCCACAAGGATGTGATTTTTTCATTTCAACAACATCATTAAGCTGAAACTCGTGCTCCAATTTCTGACCCTCCTGTTATTTTCCGAATTCTTTCTGTGCCCCGCCTTCTTGACGGGAATACATCACCATTCTTGGGAATGGAATCTCAATTCCATGCTCATCAAGGACAAGCTTTATATCTTTGCGAAGCTGTCTACCAATGTACCAGTGTTTCATTGGCAGAGTTTCAGCGACAATACGGAGGACAACCTCAGACGCGGCGAATTGCTGGACTCCTAAAAGCTCAGGAGCCTTCACAAGCTCAGGATATTTGTCCGTCGTTGTATCAAGATAATCCTGCAGCACTTTCTCTGTATATTCAATATCTCCTTCATAAGCAATGCCGATATCAAGTACTGCCACACTGTTATATAAAGAAAAATTCGTGACTTCTACGATGCTGCCATTTGGAAGAATATTAATTTCCCCTGTAAAGCTTTTAATCTTCGTCGTCCGCAGCCCAATTTCCTCCACGGTCCCTTCAAATGGGCCAATTCTTACATAATCTCCAACAGAGAATTGATCTTCAAAGATAATGAAAAAGCCAGTAATGATGTCCTTCACAAGGCTTTGTGCGCCGAAACCGACAGCAAGCCCGACGATCCCTGCTCCTGCCAGCATGGCCTGAACATTTATTGTCAAAGCAGAAAGAATCATCATAATGGAAATAAAATAAACGGCGTATGAAAGGATATTTTCAAGCAGCTTCATTAATGTTGCTTCGCGCCGTTCCGAAATCCGTAAAGGAGATTTCGTCCTCACCTTAAAAAAATTATGGATCGCCAGTTTACCCACTTTAATCAGTAATCCTGAAATAATCAGGATGGCGATGATTTTAAGGATACTCTCTCCAACGCTCAGCCAAATATCTTCATTCATCAGCTTTTCGCTGACTTTATTAAAAAATGTCTCTGTTTCTTTTATCATTAAATTATTTCACCTGCCTGAACTAAATAAATGCTATTTTCGCTTTGGTTGCATTTTTCCGTTTGCTCACATCGTTCCGTATTCGATGGCTCCATTAATAAAGGCATCCATGCAAAAGACCTGGAAGAGGTTTTTTCACAAAAGATGAATTTAGTACAAAGTTTACGGAACGTACATAATTAAAACACAATCATTTTAACAAGTTTTATAATGGAGATAAAGAAATACTAACAGTAAAACCGCAAGATTTCATTCATTTACTTTATTAGGCTTCTTTTATTCTCTTTATCCTCAATCAGAGTTTAGCTCGCAAACTTTAAGCTCCAATAAATCCTTCATCACAACGATTTTATTATTTTACAATAACAATAACATTTTATTAAAGAGCCAAAATAATGATTTTACATATTATTTTCCCCTTAAAAGCTATTAGGTATTTATTCCCTCAAAATGCACTCTCTGCTCCAAAAGGCCCTGTTTAAATCTTTCTGTTTACAGGTATGTATAGATTACAAAAAAAGTCCGTATACTGATAGTACGAATTTTTAAGGAGTGGATCCAATGAATCTCAAAAACCATTTTTTCGAGCGAAAGAGCAGTGTAGCGAAAATTAACCATGAAGATGAATTGGCAGCCGGAAAGCTGGCCACGGAAATTCTGGATCTTTTGCCTAATTTCACCGCTCGTCCAATCGTTTTTGTCTGTATCGGAACAGATCGCTCAACTGGTGATTCACTGGGTCCACTAATCGGAACCTTGCTCGAAGAAAAGAACATCACGCCTTTTCATGTATACGGAACTCTTGATGATCCAATCCACGCCGTTAATATGGAAGAAAAATTAGCCGAAATTAAACAAAAACACTTCAATCCATTTATCATTGGCATAGACGCCTGTCTTGGCCGCTTGAAAAGCGTCGGATCCATCCAGGTAGGGAATGGTCCTGTCAAACCTGGAGCAGGAGTTAATAAAGATCTGCCAGAAGTGGGAAATATTCATATAACCGGCATCGTGAATGTAAGTGGCTTCATGGAATTCTTTGTTTTGCAAAATACAAGATTGAACCTTGTTTTAAAAATGGCCAAAACAATCGCAAATGGAATCTTTGAAAGCAGCTTGCAATTTCCTAAGAAACAGGAATGGCCCAAATTAAGCTGGGAGCTTGATACAGAACAACCAACAGTTGCAGAATAATAAAAAGGAAGGATCATTCATGAGTCCTTCCTTTTCTTATATGTCCAGCTCCAGCGCCTAGCCCCTAGAGACGCTTGCGCTTTCCTTATTATATCCCATTAAAACTATGAGTGACCGCTACAAGGATAGCCGTAACCAAAATGCCAGGGAGCAGGTTCGCAACCCTGATTCTGGTTAACCCAATGAGGTTCAAGCCGATCGCAAAAATCATTACTCCTCCTGTTGCTGTCAGTTCGAGAATAAAGCTGTCCATCAATGCCTGCGGGATCCATTTATCGATTTGAGTGGCAAATAAAGCGATTGTTCCCTGATAGAGCATGACTGGAATCGCTGAAAAAAGAACACCAATACCTAGTGTTGTAGTCAAGATTAAAGCGGTGAAACCATCAATGATTGCCTTCGTATAAAGAACATCATGGTCGCCGCGGATTCCGCTGTCTAACGCACCAATAATCGCCATTGCTCCGATGACAAATATCAGCGTTGCCGTTACAAATCCTTGCGAAATACTGCCTTCACCCTTTGAACCGAGCTTCCTTTCGAGCCAGTCCCCTACAGAATTAAGCTTATCTTCTAATTTTAAGGCTTCCCCGATCACAGCCCCCATCACAAGGCTTAAAATCACAATCAGGAAATTAGCGCTCTTAAAACCCATTTGCAAGCCTAAAACCATTACAGACAACCCGATTCCGTGCATAACTGTAGCTTTCATATTTTCAGGAATCCTGGTCAGCAGCTTTCCCAGCATAGTCCCTATTATGATCAATAACCCATTTACAATGGTGCCGAGTAAAAACATTTCTTTCACCTATTATCCTTATTTCCTTATTTTTGAGCTCGTTACATTTCATTTTCAATCAATAAAAGACACTTTGGACACAACCAGAGATTTATTATATTAAAAAACCAAAAATATGATTAAAAAAAGAAGCCATCAGTTTGATAGCTTAGGAGTTTTGCAGGTCTAAAAGTTCCAGAATCCGTTCGAGGTCGTCTTTTGAGAAAAATTCTATTTCAATTTTCCCCTTATTCTTGGACTGTTTGATATTAACTGTCGTGCCGAAACGTTCCCGCAGCGAGGTTTCCTGTTCACGGATGAAAACATCTTTTGTCTCTTTTTCTTTCTTTGTTTCACGTGGAACAATTTCATTCAACTGTTGGATCAGCTGCTCCAGCTGGCGGACATTCAGGCCTTCTTTAAGAATTTTATCAACAAGAGCAGGAAGCTGGTCTTTTTTTCGTAAACCTAGCAGAGCCCTGCCGTGTCCCATTGAAATTTTGCCATCAGAAATGTGCTGCTGAATTTTTGGAGGCAATGATAACAGACGGATATGGTTGGCTAAATGCGGCCTGCTCTTGCCCAGCCTTTTGGCCAATTGTTCCTGTGTAATCTTCAGCTTTTCCATTAAAGTCTGGTAGGCAATACCCTCTTCAATTGGATTCAGATCCTCGCGCTGAAGGTTTTCAAGTACAGCAAGCTCCATCATCTGCTGTTCGTTTAAATCGCGGACGACAGCAGGAACTTTTTCTAATTTTGCTTCCTTAGCGGCACGGAACCGCCTTTCACCAACGACGATTTCATAGCCTTTAATCGTCTTCCTCACAATGATTGGCTGAAGGATACCATGTTCAATGATGGATAGTTTAAGTTCTTCGATTGCTTCCTTCTGGAAAACTTTTCGTGGTTGATAAGGATTTGGCCTGATTTCTTTGATGCTGATTTCCTGGACTTTTTCGTCTTTACCGGCTTCCTCTTTAAATAAAGCGTTTAATCCCTTACCTAAGCCTTTAGCCATTCGCAACCACTTCCTTTGCAAGATCTAAGTAAACCTCGGCCCCGCGGGACTTCGGGTCATAAATGATAATTGGCTCTCCATGGCTAGGAGCTTCACTTAGACGGACATTCCGTGGAATAATGGTTTTATAAACCTTGTCTTGAAAGTATTTCTTTACTTCCTCGATTACTTGCAGGCCTAAATTCGTACGCGCATCAAGCATCGTCAGTAATACGCCTTCGATTTTTAAATCCTGATTCAAGTGCTTTTGAACTAAGCGGACAGTATTAAGAAGCTGGCTTAATCCTTCCAAAGCATAATACTCACATTGTACTGGTATAATGACTGCATCCGATGCAGTTAAGGCATTAAGCGTCAGTAATCCCAGCGATGGCGGACAATCAATCAATATATAATCAAAATCACCTTTAACTTCTTCTAACGCGCGCTTAAGGCGCACTTCCCTCGAAATGGTGGGTACAAGCTCTATTTCTGCACCTGCAAGCTGGATTGTTGCAGGAATCGTGTAAAGATTTTCTACAGCGGTTGGATGGATTACGGACCTGGCTTCCACATCATCTACAAGCACATCGTAAATGCATTGCTCCACGTCAGCTTTATCGATACCAACTCCGCTCGTCCCATTGCCCTGAGGATCTATATCTACCAAAAGAACTTTCTTTCCTATGTATGCAAGGCATGCGCCAAGATTCACAGAGGTAGTCGTCTTACCGACTCCACCTTTTTGATTCGTAATCGCAATAATCTTTCCCACATTGTCACCTACTTTCGAACCCGTAAATTACTTATACAGCTTTTTCAAAGCCAATAAATTAAGCTTTACTATCGATTCAAAGAGAAAATAGGCTCCCACGAACCGAAAAAAGCAATCATGTATTCTATTTTATCATGAAATAACGTAGTTGATAGAATTTTTCTTAAAAAGAAATAACTTGTAATATTTTATTATATTAAACTAAAAAAAGTGGGGAGACAGCACGTCCCCCACTTCCATTAACATTATTTCTTTTTTGGTATACGAATCGTGAATTGATAAAAATCCTCAAACTCTGCTTCTTCAGAATCAAGATTGATCCCGCTGTCGGAAACCATTGTCAGCGACTGGCGAATCGTATTGACAGCAATCCGCATATCCTTGCTGAAGGCCTTCCGTTTCGGTTTAGGCTTTTCTTCATTTTGAGTCAAAATCTTGACTACCCGTTCCTCAGTCTGCTTAACATTCAGTGATTTCTCAATGATTTCCTCAAGCAGCTGAACCTGAAGCTGTGGATTTTTCAACGGTATTAATGAACGTGCATGACGCTCTGTAATCAATTTATTCAGGAGAGCGTCCTGGACTTCCTGAGGAAGTTTAAGCAGTCTAAGTTTATTTGCAACCGTAGATTGCCCCTTTCCCAGTCTTTGCGCAAGCGCCTCCTGGGTAAGATTATGAATTTCCAGTAATTTCCCATATGCCATCGCTTCTTCAATCGGGGATAATTCTTCACGCTGAAGGTTCTCGATTAACGCAACGGATGCTGTTTCTGAATCAGATAAATTTTTAATGATTGCGGGAACCTCGTCCCACTCCAATTTTTTCATTGCTCGCCAGCGGCGTTCACCAGCAATGATTTCAAATTTATCCTGGTCATACTCACGGACGACGATTGGCTGGATTACTCCATGTATATGAATGGTACGGGCCAATTCCTCAATTTTTTCATCATCAAAAACGGTTCTTGGCTGGTATCTATTTGGAATAATATGGTCTATCGGAATTTTCTTTATCTCTTCGTTCTCTACGATTTCAATATCCTCAACCGTTTGTTCCACTTCTTCGACTTCCATCCGTTCTTTTTCCTTTTCCCCAAGGCCAAAAAAGCGAGAAAAAGAAGGCTTCATCACCCTACACCACCTTTATGAACTCCCTATTACATATTCTCTATAAAAATGACAAGTTCCTGCCTATAGACTTTATTATAAACTAAAATTAATCTTCAAAATAGGACAAAAAGCGCAAGCGCCTTGTAAAGACCAAGTGAACAGCGACTCCGTAAACATTGAAGAGACATGCCAGGGAACCCAAATGGCCAGGCGCTGAAGCTGGGTAAGAACTCTATTCTATTGGTGTTTTATTCGGCGTTCCTGGTTTTCTTGGATACTGCTTCGGTGTCGGCTTTTTCTTATTGATGATCAGGATATTTCGTTCGCTCTCTTCCACCGGGAGTTTGAAGGAATGTATTGATTCCAGTTCCCCGCCAAGCACATTGATTGCTTTTTCACCAACCTGAAGCTCCTCGCCAGCCTGGTTGCCTTTCATGGCCACAAATGTGCCGCCTACCTTAACCAATGGCAGGCAAAGCTCGCTCAATACGGACATTCTGGCTACTGCTCTCGCCATCACGACTTGATATTTTTCGCGATGGGCAGGATTTTTCCCAAACGTTTCTGCCCGATCATGGATAAAAGTCGTATTTTCAAGCCCAAGCTCTTTTGATAGATGCTCCAAGAAGGTAATCCGCTTATTCAAGGAATCAACAATCGTCACTCTTAATTCTGGAAAAGCTATTTTTAAAGGAATGCTTGGAAAACCGGCTCCAGCCCCAACATCGCATAAATTGAGCGGCTTATTAAAATCAAAATAGAAGGCTGCAGAAATGGAATCGTAGAAATGCTTTAAATACACTTCCGGTTTTTCAGTTATTGCAGTTAAATTCATCTTTTCGTTCCACTCGACGAGCATATGATAATACTTTTCATACTGCTCTATTTGCTTTGGAGAAAGATCGATCCCCTTCTCGGCAAGCATTAATTTAAATTGATCTGTATTCATAAGCCAACCCTTTCTGTCCTTGCTGCTGGATTAATTGCTGGAAATGCGCGCGATGCGTCCCTGCTCCATGTAAACGAGCAAAATCGAAATATCCGCTGGATTTACACCTGAAATCCTGGATGCCTGAGCCAATGTAAGCGGACGGACATCTTTCAGCTTTTGGCGAGCTTCTGTCGCAAGACTTGAAATCGCGTCATAATCGATATTCTCAGGGATTTTTTTATCTTCCATTTTCTTCAGACGTTCTACCTGCTGTAGTGATTTTTCAATATATCCCTCGTACTTGATCTGTATTTCTGTTTGTTCTGCAGTGTCAAAATCCAAATCAACATCCGCAGGTACAAGCTGTTTAATATGCTCATATGACGCTTCAGGCCGTTTCAGAAGGTCAGAGGCACGAATTCCATCCTTCAATTCGCTGCCGCCCATTGAACGGATTAATTCTTGTACCTCGGCAGTTGGTTTGATGATGATGGAACGAAGACGTTCCTTCTCCGCCTCAACTGCTGACTTTTTCGCTAAAAATTTCTGATAACGCTCTTCTGGAATCAAGCCAAGCTCATAACCCTTGTCTGTTAAACGAAGATCGGCATTGTCATGGCGGAGAAGCAGGCGGTATTCTGCACGTGAAGTCAATAAACGGTATGGTTCATTTGTTCCTTTAGTAACAAGGTCATCAATAAGAACACCGATGTAAGCATCTGCCCTGCTCAAGATGACTTCTTCCTTGCCCAATGCCCTTCTTCCTGCATTGATACCGGCCATTAGTCCCTGGCCTGCTGCCTCTTCATAACCTGAAGTACCGTTAATTTGGCCTGCAGTATAAAGGTTTTTTACCTTTTTAGTCTCAAGGGTTGGCCAAAGCTGGGTAGGCACGACTGCATCATACTCGATCGCATAGCCTGCACGCATCATCTGGACTTTTTCAAGTCCTGGGATTGTCTGAAGGATTCTTTGCTGGACGTCCTCTGGCAAGCTTGTAGAAAGACCTTGAACATAAACTTCTTGAGTATTCCTACCTTCAGGCTCAAGGAAAATCTGGTGGCGCGGCTTATCATTGAAGCGTACGACTTTATCTTCAATAGACGGGCAATAGCGCGGACCGGTACCTTTGATCATTCCTGAGTACATCGGGGAGCGATGCAGATTATCGTCGATCAATTGATGAGTGCGCTCATTTGTATAAGTCAGCCAGCATGGAAGCTGGTCCGTAATATACTTTGTTGTTTCGTAAGAAAACGCACGGTGGACATCGTCACCAGGCTGGATTTCTGTTTTATCATAATCGATTGTATCGCTATGAACACGCGGAGGCGTTCCTGTTTTAAAACGAACTAGATCGAAGCCAAGCTCCTCAAGGTGTTCTGAAAGCTTGATCGACGGCTGCTGATTGTTCGGTCCGCTTGAATATTTCAATTCACCGAGGATGATTTCACCGCGCAAATACGTTCCCGTCGTAATGACCACGGTTTTAGCACGGTATGCCGCACCTGTCATTGTGACTACCCCGCGGCATTCGCCATCTTCAACAATTAAACGTTCAACCATTCCCTGTACCATCGTCAGGTTCTTTTCATTTTCAAGTGTTTTCTTCATTTCATGCTGATAATCAAACTTATCCGCCTGCGCCCGCAATGCACGTACTGCAGGGCCCTTTCCGGTATTCAGCATCCTCATCTGGATGTATGTTTTATCAATATTGCGGCCCATTTCCCCGCCAAGAGCATCGATCTCACGTACCACGATTCCCTTTGCAGGTCCGCCGATTGACGGATTACATGGCATAAATGCAACCATATCAAGATTGATCGTAATCACTGCTGTTTTCGCGCCCATGCGAGCCGCCGCGAGGGCTGCTTCAACACCTGCATGTCCAGCACCGACTACAACCACATCAAAATTTCCGGCTTCATATTGCATCCTGCTGCCTCCTTTTATTTAGTCCGCTTCAAATCCAGCTGACTTTATCACATGATGTATATTAAATGATTATTTTCCCAGACAGAATTGCGAGAACAACTGGTCAATCAGGCTCTCATGGACACTTTCCCCGATGATTTCACCGAGCAGCTCCCATGAGCGAGTCAAATCGATTTGGACAATATCAATTGGCGTCCCCATTTCAACTCCATTAATCGCTTCCTCAATAGAGTTGACCGCCTGGTTAAGAAGCGCAATATGGCGGCTGTTCGAAACGTACGTAAGGTCCCCAGATTCAATCGCACCGGAGAAGAACAGGCTGGAAATCGCTTCTTCAAGCTCATCGACACCCTTATCTTCTAATAAAGAAGTCGTTACAAGCGAATAATCCTTCGCAAGCTCCCTTACTTCATCCAAATCTATCTTTTGCGGCAGGTCGGTTTTATTGACAATAACAATGACATCCATGCCTTCAACCGCTTTGAAAATGTTTCTGTCCTCTTCCGAAAGCTCATCCGAATAGTTCAGAACCAGTAAAATCAAATCTGCTTCCTTCAGAACCTGGCGTGAACGCTCCACACCAATTCTTTCAACGATATCTTCCGTTTCCCTGATTCCCGCTGTATCGAGAAGTCTTAATGGAACACCGCGAACATTGACGTATTCCTCAATAACATCTCTTGTCGTACCTGGAATGTCCGTAACGATTGCTTTATTTTCATGCACTAGACTGTTCAGCAACGAGGATTTTCCGACATTCGGACGGCCGACAATAACGGTAGACAGCCCTTCCCTGAGAATCTTCCCTTGCTGTGAAGTCTGCAGTAATTTTTCTAGCTCGCCTTGTACATACTTCGCTTTTTCCAAAAGCATTTGATGTGTCATTTCCTCGACATCATCATATTCAGGATAATCGATGTTCACTTCCACATGAGCAAGAATCTCGAGGATTTCCTGGCGAAGCTTCTGTATGAGCCTTGATAAACGCCCTTCCATCTGTCCAAGTGCCAGATTCATCGCCCGGTCTGTTTTCGCCCTGATCAAATCGATAACGGCCTCAGCCTGCGAAAGGTCGATTCGTCCATTTAAAAAAGCCCGTTTTGTAAATTCCCCCGGCTCCGCCAGCCTTGCTCCCTGATTGAGTACAAGCTGGAGCACACGGTTTACAGAAACAAGACCCCCATGGCAATTGATTTCGACTACATCTTCCTTCGTAAATGTTTTCGGTCCTCTCATGACAGAAACCATTACTTCCTCAGCAACTTGTCCGCTTTTCGGATCAATAAGATGTCCGTAATGGATCGTGTGGGATGCCACCTCGGTAAGCTTCTTGCTCCCAACCCCTTTAAACAAACGGTCAGCAATTTCAAAAGCCTGATCACCGCTCAATCGGACAATCGCAATAGCCCCTTCACCCATCGGCGTCGAAATCGCCGCAATCGTATCAAATTCCACTTGCTTCACCCCACTTCACTTTAAAATTATTTATATTAATTTTTACGTAAGTTTGTTTTCTACAAATTACTAGAATACCACATCATTTTATTGAAAAAAAGAAACACATACTCATTCTTTAAAATTATCCACAACTTTATAAATACACTTCTTTAATTTTAACTTATCCACATGTGAATAACAATAAAACCAAATGAGGAAATAATTGAATTTTAGGGGGGCTGTGGAAAAGTGGAAATTGGTTTTGAGGGATTTTTTTAGCAGAAATTATTAGAGGAGAGAAGCAGTTTACTTTTTTAATCAATTTTTTAAGGTGTTTTCGTATACTTTTTTGCTTTAAATAAGTTGATTTCCACTCCAGGTTGCTCGCTTTCCGCGGGGCGGGCGGTGAGCCTCCTCGGCTATCGCTCATGCGGAGGCTCAACTGTCCCGCTGATCCCGCTGGAGTCTCGCACCTCCCATTCCAATCAACTTATTTATCAATCTTTTGCTTTTAAACAATCTTTTAGAAAACAGCCGTTCTTTAAGAAAAAAATGAAATTTAAGCAAGATAAATCTTCCAGCGGCAATAAGTGTATCGGTTTCGAATATTTCCGCAAAATTTTCAATTTTCATGACGCTTTTGTATCTCTTGTTTTTGTGTATCAGCGAAAATCATCCGGAATCACGCGAACTGGAAAATCACCATCATTTTTTCCAGCTGTTTTATAGAACTGTAGCCCAACTAACCCTTGATTCCGCAGAATTTTGTCGAAATCCCGCAACTTTACTAAAGTATTCCGCGAAAAGTAATACCATTTCAGCAACTTTTTGTCGAAATCCCGCAACCTGGAAATTTTCAGCGTTTATTTCCAGCAAAACCAGGCCCATCCTGATTCAAAAAAAACGCAAAAAAAGCCCCGATTCGCAAGAATCGGAGCTTTTCAATATTATCTCGATGGCGCGATCACGATATGTCTGTGCGGCTCAGTGCCATCTGAGTATGTTTTGATTTTCTTGTTGGACATCAATGCAGTATGAATCACTTTGCGTTCATACGAAGGCATAGGTTCAAGCGCTACGGTCTGTCCCGTTCTGACTGCTTTTTGCGCGAGGCGGTCAGCAAGCTGGACGAGTGTTTCGTTCCGGCGTTTGCGATAATCCTCAGCATCAAGCAATACAGTGGAGTATTGTTCAGAGTAGCGGTTCATGACTAGCTGGGTCAGAAATTGCAGGGAATTCAAGGTCTGGCCGCGTTTACCGATCAACAAAGCAATTTTCTCGCCAGTTAACGTAAACAGTACCGTCTTCCCTTCCCTTTTAACTTCAACTTCGATTGGAGCACCCAGGTTTTCCCCTATTGCTTTTAAATATTTGACCGTTTTTTCAACAGCGTCGATTTTCACTGTCACCTTGACGACAGCTGGACGAGTTCCGAAAAGTCCAAATATCCCTCTTTTGCCTTCATCAATTACATCAATCTCTGTGCGGTCTATGGTAGTCTTTAATTGAGCTAAAGCTGATTCTACTGCTTCGTCGACGTTTTGTCCTGTAGCAGTTATCTGTCTCACTTTTTACTTGCTCCTCCCGCATTGCCGGCAGCCTTTGCTTTTTTAAGATCCGGCCCTTTAATAAAGTACGTTTGACCAATCATAAATAGATTACCTACTACCCAGTACAATGAAAGAGCTGCTGGGAAGTTGATGGCAAAAACAACGATCATGATCGGCATCAGCCAAAGCATCATTGCCATCTGTGGATTGTTTTCCTGACCAGCCATCATCATTTTTTGTTGAATGAAAGTAGTTATACCAGCCACAATCGGCAGAATATAAAACGGATCCGGTGCACCTAGATCGAACCATAAGAAATTATGTTCAGCAATTTCTCTAGTTCTTGAAATTGCATGGTAGAAACCAATCAAAATTGGCATTTGTATCAAAAGCGGGAAACACCCTGCAAGCGGATTTACACCATGCTGCTGGAAAAGTGCCATCGTTTCCTGCTGAAGCTTTTGCTGGGTCTTCTGGTCCTTAGAGCTGTATTTTTCTTTTAATTTAGCCATTTCTGGCTGCAATGCCTGCATCGCTTTTGAGCTTCTCGTTTGCTTGATCATAAGCGGCAGGATAGCAAAACGGATGATTAAGGTAACAGCAATAATCGATAAACCAAAGCTGCCTCCGAGCCATTCAGCCATCTTCACGATCAGCAGCGATAAAGGATAAACGATGTACTCATTCCAAAAGCCCTTGCTTTCTGGTGTGATTGGCTGGTTATACTCTGAACATCCAGTCAGCAATGACATCACTAAAAGCAAGCCCATTATCAATAATATTCTTTTTTTCAAGCTGTATTTCCTCCTCACTTCCAAAAACATTCATTTATTTCAAGTGTTTGTCCCAAATTTATGTACACTTTGCCTCATAAATTACTGGCAGAATGCAATTCAAGAGTATTTTAACATCTTTTGGTGGGAAGCGCTTTTAAAAAATGCAAATCCCTCAATAATTTTGCCTCAATCATTATCTCCAGCTTTCGGCTTCTTCAAAACCTTGCCAACCTTTAAAACATGCTCAAGACTTTTCTTTATATCATGCATTCCCATGTCAGCAGTCGGCTTGCGGGCAATGATGATATAATCGTTCCCATTATGTACGCGGTCCTGCAGTTCTTGAAATGATTGGCGGACATACCTTTTAATCTGGTTGCGGACTACGGCATTGCCAATCTTTTTGCTCACGGAAAGCCCGATGCGGAAATTCTCCTGCTCAGGTTTCTTTAACACATAAACGACAAACTGGCGGTTCGCAACAGACTTTCCTTTTTTAAAAGCCTCTTGGAACTCTTTATTCTTTTTCACTCTGAAATCTTTTTTCATCTATTTAACACCTACAATTCTCAATGGATCCGTTCTCTTTTCCAAAGGCTTTTTTGAAAATCGTTTCCTATGGCCTTAGCACAGGGATTCATCTATCATTTCTTCCCTAAATAAATCCCTGGTATAAGCAGCAAGGCCAATAAGTTTACGAAAAGAGCCCAAAAATAGTATTGCCCAAAGAGAAAAAAGACCACTGACATTTCAGTGGCCTAAGCTGATAATACTTTTCTTCCTTTGCGACGACGGCGAGCAAGAACCTTACGGCCATTTGCACTGCTCATGCGGGCACGGAATCCGTGAACTTTGCTGTGTTTACGCTTATTTGGTTGGTAAGTACGTTTCATATATGTTACACCTCCCTGAGGAATAGCTGTTACAGACAGTCTTTGTAATTATAAAGATGAGCAGTGGAAATTGTCAAGTGCCTATTCCGAAAACTCCCCAAATTACAGCTAGAAAAAAATTTCCTCTGTTAGTAAAAAAAGACCACAACTTCTATTAAAGGTTAACTTCCTCTCCCATTTAATCTTAGCCTGGATAGAATTGAACTTATTTTCTCTTGCAGTGACTGATCAGTTTTCATAATCCTGTTTCAATGTCTGACTCTTTTCCTTCTCAACCTAAAAATACATTTCAAATAACATCACTCTTATAGAAAAAAGTCTTTCGAAAACAGCTCGACTCCAAAAGAAGGCTGCTGGTGATGAATCTAATAGTAAAAGAATACATGAAAAATCAAGATTGTATTTTCAGCCAACATTTTATTTTAAATTATTTTTTCCGCAGCTGGATAAAATAAATAAAATTTCCCTTAAACAAATTTTTAACTTCAACGAATTTAACCACTTTTCAAGCCCCTGTGGACAAAAATCGACACCATTTTCTTTATCCACAACTCATTTTTACACCTTTTACACAAGTCAAGGCCCTGTGGACAAATAATCTCCACAGCGATAGCATATTGTGGATAATGTATTAAAAGGCGTTGCGCCATGCTGGATTATCTGATATTATATTTGTGTTTTCACTCTTAATAATTCGATAGCGAAAATATACTTATCCACAATTTGTGGATAAGCTGTGGATAGGTTATTCAGACCTGTTGTAAAACTTTGTCCACAGATAGTGGATATTGTCGAAAAGCTTATTTACTTCCTTATTATATATTTTTCCACATTCATAGTTTCGTATATTTATGAAATTAAGGGTTGTACAACGTGTATAACCTGTATTTTTAGTTAAAACGACAGGAAAGCATCTTATAAAAACAGAGGAAAAGGAGGGATAATTGTTGGAGAACATTGCAGATCTCTGGAATAATGCTCTCGCGAAAATCGAGAAAAAGATCAGCAAGCCAAGTTTTGATACATGGCTGAAATCAACAAAAGCACATACGCTCCAAGGTGATGTACTTACGATTACGGCTCCTAACGAATTTGCCCGAGATTGGCTTGAAGAGCGCTATTCGCAGTTAATCAGCGGTATCCTGTATGAAATTACTGGTGAAGAACTAGCGGTAAAATTCATCATTCCCCAAAACCAAAATGATGAAGATCTCGACATCCCGTTACCTCCAAAAAGGGTGAAGAGGGCAGACGATACACCTGATTTACCAGTAAGCATGCTGAATCCAAAATATACTTTCGATACATTTGTCATCGGTTCAGGCAACCGCTTCGCCCATGCCGCCTCGCTGGCAGTAGCCGAAGCACCGGCAAAGGCCTATAATCCATTATTCATATATGGTGGCGTAGGATTAGGAAAAACCCACTTAATGCATGCGATCGGGCATTACGTCCAGGACCACAACCCGAATGCGAAAGTGGTGTATTTGTCCTCTGAAAAGTTCACAAATGAATTCATCAATTCAATCAGGGACAATAAAGCAGGGGATTTCCGCAATAAATACAGGAATGTCGATGTCTTGCTCATTGATGATATTCAGTTCCTGGCAGGAAAAGAACAAACTCAGGAAGAGTTTTTCCATACATTCAATACGCTGCATGAGGAAAGTAAGCAGATTGTCATCTCAAGTGACCGTCCGCCTAAAGAAATACCGACTCTTGAAGACAGGTTAAGATCACGCTTTGAATGGGGCTTGATCACTGATATTACTCCGCCTGACCTGGAAACAAGGATTGCGATTCTCCGTAAAAAGGCGAAAGCGGAAGGTTTGGATATACCGAATGAAGTCATGCTGTATATCGCAAACCAAATCGATTCCAACATCCGCGAGCTTGAGGGTGCATTGATCCGTGTCGTGGCTTATTCATCATTGATTAATAAAGACATAAATGCGGACTTGGCAGCTGAAGCATTGAAGGACATTATTCCTAGCTCAAAGCCAAAGGTCATTACTATTCTTGATATCCAAAGAGTGGTAGGACAGCATTACAATGTGAAGCTTGAGGATTTTAAAGCGAAGAAGCGTACGAAATCCGTTGCCTTCCCGAGACAGATCGCCATGTATTTATCAAGAGAACTGACAGATTTCTCTCTTCCTAAAATAGGTGAGGAATTTGGTGGCCGCGATCATACAACGGTCATCCATGCTCATGAGAAAATTTCAAAAATGGTTTCAACTGATTCACATCTGCAAAGGCAGTTAAAAGATATAAATGAACAGTTGAGGGTTTAGGGAAAGTGTGAATAACTCTCCATCAGTTGCGCACAGTCTGTCCACATGTGGATAGGCTGTGTTTCCTTTGATTAAGACGGTTATCCACAAATCCACAGGCCCTACTAGTACTTCTACTATTTTTTAAAACATATAATTATATGCATTTAAGAAAAAAATATTCCTAAACGGAGGCTTAAAAAATGAGATTTATTATCCAGCGCGATTCCTTGCTTCAGAGCGTCCAGGACGTTATGAAAGCAGTAACCAGCAGAACAACCATTCCTATTTTGACGGGAATCAAGATTGTTGCTAATGAAGAGGGAGTAACTCTTACTGGCAGCGATTCCGATATTTCAATCGAATCTTTCATTCCGAAAGAAGAAGCTGGAGATGAAATTGTTGAAATCAAACAGCCGGGATCCATTGTTTTGCAGGCGCGTTTCTTTAGTGAAATCGTTAAAAAGCTTCCTACAGACACAGTAGAAATCGAAGTACACAATAATCTGCAGACAATCATCCGTTCTGGCAGATCTGAATTTAATCTTAACGGCCTTGATGCTGAAGAATATCCACACCTTCCGCAAATTTCGGAAGAACATGTTTTCAGGATTCCGACAGATTTATTAAAAGGCTTGATCCGACAGACTGTCTTTTCAGTGTCCACCTCAGAAACACGCCCCATCTTGACAGGTGTAAACTGGAAGGTCGAAAACAATGAATTAGTCTGTATTGCAACAGACAGCCACAGGCTAGCTTTGAGAAAAGCGAGACTGGAAGCTGAGAATACTGGAAACTATAATGTTGTCATTCCAGGGAAGAGTCTGACTGAATTAAGTAAAATCCTTGATGACAGCTCAGATACTGTCGATATCGTCATTACCGAGAACCAGGTTTTATTTAAAGCAAAACATTTATTATTCTTCTCAAGGCTGCTTGAAGGGAACTATCCTGATACTGCGAGATTGATTCCAAATGAGAGCAAAACGGATGTAGTCGTAAACACGAAGGAATTTCTACATGCGATTGACCGTGCATCGCTTCTTGCAAGAGAAGGCAGAAACAATGTCGTTAAGTTTTCAACAATTGATGGAGGAGCGATTGAAGTTTCTTCCAATACTCCTGAAATCGGAACTGTAGTCGAGGAAATCCAAAGCCAGTCGATTGATGGCGAAGATTTGAAGATTTCATTCAGTGCAAAATATATGATGGACGCTCTTAAAGCGCTTGAAGGAACAGAAATTCAGATCAGCTTTACTGGCGCAATGAGGCCGTTCGTGATCCGCCCGCTTCATGATGATTCCATCCTGCAGCTGATTTTGCCGGTTAGAACTTACTAAATTCATACGACCACCAGTTTTTTGCTGGTGGCTTTTTTTATATATGGTCTTAAATAAGATTTTATTAAAACACCTGTTGATTGGAGCGGAAATCAACAACTGAGTTTTAACCCAACTTTTCAAAAGCAGCCTAAAAACAAGAAAATTTGTTTCTATGGAAAAAATTTAGTAAAATAAAGTATTAAGTCCTTTTGGAAGAAAAGGGTGAGACCGTGAATGAAAATGTGAAAATTGATACTGAATATATTACACTTGGCCAGTTTTTAAAATTAGCTGATGTAATCCAATCCGGTGGAATGGCTAAATGGTTTTTAAGTGAACATGAAGTATTTATCAATGGCGAACAGGATCAGCGAAGAGGAAGGAAGCTTCGTTCCGGAGACCAGGTAAGCATTCCTGGAATTGGAAAGTTCAACATAACGCAATAATCCAGAGGATGAACTGTTCATGTATATACAGGATTTGCAATTAAGAAATTATCGCAACTACCAGGGACTAGAGGCGGAATTCGAAAATAAAGTCAATGTGATTCTTGGGGAAAACGCCCAAGGCAAGACGAATGTCATGGAATCGATCTATGTACTGGCGATGGCTAAGTCGCACAGGACCTCCAATGATAAAGATTTAATTCGCTGGGACGAGGAATATGCTAAAATAGAGGGACGGATTAAAAAAAGCATTGGGTCACTGCCAATGCAGCTTGTCATTTCGAAAAAGGGCAAGCGTGCAAAGGTTAACCACCTTGAACAGCGTAAGCTAAGTCAATATGTTGGAAATATGAATGTCGTCATGTTCGCGCCTGAAGATCTCCACCTTGTAAAGGGGAGCCCTCAAGTAAGGCGTCGATTTATTGATATGGAAATTGGGCAAGTATCGGCGATTTATTTGCATGATATAAGCCAATACAACAAGATTCTGCAGCAAAGGAACCATTATCTAAAACAGCTGCAAATCAAGAAAAGCACTGATCTTACCATGCTTGATATCCTGACAGAACAATTTATCCAGATGGCTGCGAAGATTGTCGTCAAGAGATTTGAATTCCTGAATCTTCTTGAACAATGGGCATTGCCAATTCACCAGGGGATATCAAGAGGACTAGAAAGCTTGAAAATCATCTATAAACCCTCTGCAGAGGTATCAGAAGATGATGATTTGTCGAAAATGATAGCAGTCTATGAAGAAAAATTTGCTAAAATAAAGATGAGAGAGATAGACCGCGGCATAACTATGCTCGGGCCGCATCGCGATGACCTCCAGTTTTTTGTCAATGGAAGGGATGTCCAGACATTTGGCTCACAAGGTCAGCAAAGGACAACAGCACTTTCGGTGAAGTTGGCAGAAATCGAGCTGATTAATTCTGAAATTGGCGAATATCCAATTTTATTGCTTGATGATGTTTTATCTGAATTAGATGATTATCGCCAATCCCATTTATTAAATACCATCCAGGGGAAAGTTCAAACATTCGTTACCACAACAAGTGTGGATGGGATTGACCATCAAACGCTGAAAGAAGCGGCAGCATACAAAGTGGAATCCGGCGAAATGTCGAGAATCCAATGAGGTGGAGTCAATGTATTTGCATGTTGGTGAAGAAGTCCTTGTAAGGACTAAGGATATTATTGCAATTTTGGATATCGACAGCGCCAATTCATCCCCATTCATGGAGGAATTCATCGCGCGCCAGGATCAGCAGATCGTCCATCTGACAAAAGGGGCGGTCAAGTCGATTGTAGTGACTGGCAATCATATTTATTTTTCCCCTCTCGCATCGGGAACATTAAAGAAACGCTCCCAAAAATTATCCGTTCAGGAGTTTTAATAGATCGGCGGTTTCTGCAAATTTTGTCGTAATCCAGCAATCTGTGCAAACCCGCCAGCACATAAGATTTTTGAAAAAGAAGAGTCAAAATGAAAGTGTAGGTGATCGATATGGCAATGGATCAACAATCCATGCAGGGACAAGCATATGATGAAAGCCAGATACAAGTGCTTGAAGGCCTGGAAGCTGTACGTAAACGTCCGGGAATGTATATCGGTTCAACGAGTGCAAAAGGCTTGCACCATCTAGTATGGGAAATCGTTGATAATAGTATAGACGAAGCCCTAGCCGGCTTTTGTGATGAGATTAATGTCATTATCGAAGAGGACAATAGCATTACTGTCAAAGATAATGGCCGCGGAATACCAGTTGGTATCCATGCAAAAATGGGAAGGCCAGCTGTAGAAGTTATCATGACGGTACTTCATGCCGGCGGTAAGTTCGGCGGCGGAGGCTATAAGGTTTCCGGAGGACTCCATGGTGTTGGAGCATCAGTCGTTAACGCCCTTTCTACGTATCTTGAAGTCTTTGTTCACCTTGATGGGAAAGTCCATTACCAGAAATTCGAACGAGGCGCTGTCGGGGATCCTCTAAAAGTAATCGGCGAGACCGATCACACTGGAACAACCGTTCATTTCAAGCCGGACGATGAAATTTTCACCGAAACCCTTGAATATGACTACGACACACTTGCAAACCGTCTGCGTGAGCTTGCCTTCTTGAACAGAGCCATCAAAATCACGATCGAAGACAAACGCGTAGAGGATAAAAAGAATGAATATTACTACGAAGGCGGAATTAAATCATATGTAGAGCATTTAAACCGCACAAGAGAAGTCCTTCATGATGAACCCATCTACATCGAAGGTGAAAAAGATGGCATCACGATTGAGGTAGCGCTTCAGTACAATGATAGCTATACCGGAAACATTTATTCTTTCGCGAATAATATCCATACCTACGAAGGCGGAACACATGAATTTGGATTTAAAACGGCATTAACACGTGTTATTAATGACTATGCCCGCAAGCATGGCATTTTCAAGGATGCTGATGCGAACCTATCGGGTGAAGACGTCCGTGAAGGATTGACAGCAATCGTTTCTGTCAAACATCCAGATCCACAATTCGAAGGTCAGACGAAAACAAAACTTGGAAACTCAGAAGTCCGTAATGTTACGGATACAACTTTTTCCGAGCATTTTGAGAAATTCCTGCTGGAAAACCCAAATGTTGCAAGGAAAATTGTTGAAAAAGGTCTTATGGCAGCAAGGGCAAGACTCGCTGCGAAGAAGGCTCGTGAATTGACAAGGCGTAAAAGTGCCCTGGAAATTTCAAGCTTGCCAGGTAAATTGGCTGACTGCTCTTCAAAGGATCCATCCATCAGTGAACTGTATGTCGTTGAGGGTGACTCTGCGGGTGGTTCTGCCAAGCAAGGCCGTGATCGTCACTTCCAGGCAATTTTGCCGCTAAGAGGTAAAATCCTGAACGTTGAAAAGTCACGTCTGGATAAGATTTTGTCCAACAACGAGGTAAGAGCAATCATTACAGCTATCGGAACAGGGATTGGCGAGGATTTCGACATTTCGAAAGCTCGTTATCATAAAATCGTCATCATGACAGATGCAGACGTAGATGGCGCACATATCCGTACTTTATTATTAACTTTCTTATACAGATATATGAGACAGATTCTCGAAGCAGGCTATATTTATATTGCCCAGCCTCCTTTATACAAAGTACAGCAAGGGAAGCGCATTGAGTATGCCTATAACGACAAGCAGCTTGATCAAATCCTTGGTGTACTTTCACAGCAGCCTAAGCCTGGGATACAGCGTTACAAGGGTCTTGGAGAGATGAATCCAGAACAGCTATGGGAAACAACGATGGATCCGGAATCCAGGACACTGCTTCAGGTACGACTTGAAGATGCTATTGAAGCAGATGAAACCTTCGAGATCTTAATGGGCGACAAAGTAGAGCCACGCCGTAACTTTATCGAAGAAAATGCAATCTATGTAAAGAACCTAGATATTTAATATATGCCCAGGATAGAAGGTTCTGCCTCTATCCTGCTTTTTCTGAAATGACCATAGGCCGTGCGAATTCGCATGCCTGTTTATGGTTTGTACCGAACAGATATTATTTATAAGAATTATGGACTTTAACAATTAGATTAGTGTCTAGCTCCAGCGCCTAGCCCCTCGTGGCCGCCAAGCCGCTTGCGCTTTTCTTACTAAAGGAGGTTTCTCTTAAATGGCTGAGATACCAAATTCTCGTGTGAAAGAGATAAATATTAGCCAGGAAATGCGTTCATCCTTCCTGGATTATGCCATGAGCGTTATCGTTGCTCGTGCGCTCCCTGACGTGCGTGACGGCTTAAAGCCGGTGCACAGAAGGATTCTTTACGCTATGCATGACCTTGGTATGCATTCGGACAAGGCCTATAAAAAATCGGCGAGAATCGTCGGTGAAGTTATCGGTAAGTACCACCCGCACGGTGACTCAGCTGTATACGACACAATGGTTCGTATGGCTCAGGACTTCAACTACCGTTACATGCTTGTTGATGGGCATGGAAACTTCGGTTCTGTCGATGGTGACGCGGCGGCAGCGATGCGTTATACAGAAGCCCGTATGTCCAAAATTTCCATGGAGCTTTTGCGTGACATCAATAAAGATACGATTGATTATCAGGATAACTATGACGGTTCTGAAAGAGAACCAGTCGTCATGCCAGCAAGATTCCCTAACCTTCTTGTAAACGGAACATCCGGAATTGCTGTTGGGATGGCAACGAACATTCCTCCACATCAGCTCGGTGAGGTTATTGACGGGGTTTTAGCGGTTAGTAAAGATCCAGACATAACTATTCAAGAGCTGATGGAGATCATAACAGGACCGGATTTTCCAACAGCAGGACTGATTCTTGGCCGCAGTGGGATCCGCAAGGCATATGAGACTGGACGAGGGTCGATTACGCTTAGGGCAAAAGTAGAAATTGAGCAAAAATCAAATGGAAAAGAAGTTATCATCGTTAGAGAACTTCCTTACCAAGTAAACAAAGCTAAATTGGTAGAAAAAATAGCGGAACTAGTCCGCGATAAGAAAATTGATGGCATTACGGACTTAAGAGATGAATCTGACCGTAAAGGGATGAGGATGGTCATCGAAGTTCGTAAGGATGCTAATGCCAATGTACTTTTAAATAACCTTTATAAGCAAACGGCATTGCAGACAAGCTTTGGAATTAACTTGCTTGCTCTTGTAGACGGTCAGCCAAAGGTTCTGAACCTGAAGCAATGTTTGAAATATTATCTTGACCATCAGGTAGTCGTCATTCGCCGAAGAACTGAGTTTGAGCTTAAGAAGGCAGAGGCTCGTGCCCATATTCTCGAAGGGCTGCGAATCGCTCTTGATAACCTGGATGCGGTAATCAGCCTGATCAGAAGCTCACGTACAACAGATATAGCGAGAGAAGGCTTGATGACCCAGTTCAATCTTTCAGAGAAGCAGGCACAGGCAATCCTGGATATGCGTCTTCAAAGGCTTACTGGTTTAGAACGTGAGAAGATTGAAGAGGAATTCCAAAACCTGATGCAGCTGATTGCAGAATTGAAAGCAATCCTTGCAGATGATGAGAAAGTCCTTGATATCATCCGTGAAGAGCTCACAGAAATCAAAGAGCGCTTCAATGATAAGCGCCGCACAGAAATCGTGTCAGGCGGACTTGAAATGATTGAGGATGAGGATCTAATCCCTCGAGAAAATATCGTCATTACCCTAACACATAATGGCTATGTAAAACGTTTGCCTGTATCTACATACCGGCAACAAAGACGCGGCGGCCGCGGAATCCAGGGAATGGGAACGAATGAAGATGATTTCGTAGAGCACCTGATTACTACATCTACGCATGATACGATTCTTTTCTTTACGAACAAAGGAAAGGTGTATCGTTCGAAGGGTTATGAAATCCCAGAATTCAGCCGTACGGCTAAAGGGATTCCAATCATTAACCTGCTTGAAATCGAAAAAGGAGAATGGGTGAACGCCATCATTCCTGTTGAAGAATTCGTGGACGATTGGTTCCTGTTCTTCACGACAAAAGAAGGGATTTCGAAACGTTCGCCTCTTTCATCTTTTGCAAACATCCGTAACAACGGTTTGATCGCTCTTAACCTCCGTGAAGGTGATGAGTTGATTTCCGTACGGATGACTGACGGAAGCAAAGAAATGATTATCGGCACTAAGAATGGTCTAATGATACGTTTCCCAGAGACTGATGTCCGTTCAATGGGCCGTACAGCTACTGGAGTAAAAGGTATCTCCCTCTCCAATGACGATGAAGTTGTCGGCATGGAAGTTCTTGAGGAAAGCGACGAAATCCTTGTTGTAACGAAAAACGGGTACGGTAAGAGAACCCCTTCCGAAGAGTACAGAAGGCAGGGGCGCGGTGGTAAAGGAATCAAAACTTGCAATATTACAGAAAAGAACGGTGACCTGGTAACGATGAAGGCTGTAACAGGCGAAGAAGACCTGATGCTGATCACAACAGGCGGTGTTCTTATCCGTATTCCTGTAAGCTCGATTTCGATGACTGGCCGTAATACCCAAGGTGTAAAACTAATCAGCCTGAACAAGGCAGAGAATGAATATGTAGCGACAGTAGCAAAAGTCGACAAGGAAGAAGAAAAAATCGATGACTTGGAACGGGATGAAAATGGCGAAGCGATAATTGAACCAGAATCAATTGGCAACGCAGAAAACATCAGTGAACAGGCAGACGAAGCAACTGCGCCAGAATCCAATGATGAAGATACTGAATAAAACTTTGAGAGGAACACAAAAATTGTGTTCCTCTTTTTTGGTAAAATAAAGTAAACTTAATAGTATGAAAATAAAATTTGGGGTGGAAAGCCTTGCGCGTATATGTAGACAACCTTATAGAGGGCTGTATCCTTACTGATGATGTTCAAAGCAATACGAATCGAACAATCATGACAAAAAAGACAGTACTATCAAGTCACTTAATTGAAGTTCTAAAAGCATTTTTAGTAAAAGAAGTAGAAGTGGAAAAGACTTTAGTGAGCGGGGTGGCATTCAATGCGCCTGAAATAGCTGACAAAAAAGCTCCATGGAATTCCTCTGCACATAATGATCTGAATTTTATCGATTTATTTCTACGTGCCAAACAAGAATTCAAAAAAGAATTTATCTCTTGGCAATCAGGAATGCAAATTGATATATCAAAAGTGAGAGGCATTATTGTGCCATTAATAGAACAGGCGGATATCCATTCATCAGACATTTTCCACCTGCATCACTATTCATCTAAAACCGAGTATCTTTATGATCATCCACTGGCAGTTGGCATTATCTCTGCATTTATTGCTAAAAAGTTAAACTACAGCAAGGGTGATGTAACACAAATTGCGGTTGCGGGCTGCTTATCGGACTGCGGCATGGCAAAACTCAGTCCGAATTTAATCAATAAGAATACAACTTTGACTGTTGAAGAATTCGAGGAAATCAAGAAGCATCCTACATACAGCTACCAGATGGTTAAGAACAGTCCATTGCTGAAGGAAGCTGCAAAGATTGCAATTCTTCATCACCATGAAAGGCTGGACGGCAGTGGGTATCCTTTTGGCGAAAAATCCAGCAGGATCCATCCATTTGCCAAAGTCCTTGCGGTTGCCGATTCTTTTCACGCAATGACATCTGAACGGATGTATAAACCAAAGCATTCTCCTTTTAAAGTTCTAGAAATGATCAATGAGGAACTGTTCGGTGAATTTGATATTGCAGCTTTAAAAGCATTGAGTTCTTCCATTATGAATTTTTCGATTGGCAGCATCGTTCGCCTGTCTGATGGACAAACTGCGGAAATCGTATTTGTCGAAGAAAAAAATCCAACCAGGCCATTAGTTAGATTACTAGAATCCAATGACATTCTTGTGCTAGAAAAAAACCGGCACATACATATCGAGGAAGTTATTTAGAAAGCTGGCCACTGAGCTGGCTTTTTTATTTTCCTTTACTTAAGAATTCCTGGATGTTTAGATGATGACAAAAACAAATTAAAGGGAAATTAGGTCGTTAAACAGGTGGTGGACCAGCTTTTTTGATAATATCGCAGAATTATTTAAGAAACTCTCCCGAAAGTATTGCTTTATAATAATATGCCTGATATAATCTTCAAAGTCAGTAACGAAAACAACAACTTCTATAAAAGGTTTTTGAAAAAAGTTATTGACTTATACAGCGAGAAAATGTTATATTAATAAAGTCGCTTCGGGGCGACACTGTAATAAATTGCTCTTTGAAAAC
>NZ_JBALSS010000035.1:0-31745 GCF_036967045.1 Bacillus sp. JJ1609
TACAAACAAGGCTGGTTCACATTGAACCAGCCTTGTTTGTATCCAATTAAAGCTAAAAATCATTTCCTTAATTATGTAATTCAAGCTTCTCTTTTTGCATATATTCCTTGATTTCCTTAATACCTTCAAGTGACTGTATCAGCGTTTCCGGGTCGATGACCATGATCATACGTTTATCAAAATTGGCAATACCTGTAATGAATTTTGTTTTTTGATAGGCGATCAATCCTGGCTGCTTAAGGTTTTCAGCAGGAATCTCCAGAATTTCTTTAGCATCCCTAACTAAGGTGCCAATCGAAATATCAGCTGTCTGCAAAACAATCAGTCTTGTTTTTTCATCAGCTTGAATATCACGGCTATAAAGTACTTTTTCTAAGTCAATAACAGGAATCAAGTCGCCCCTAACCTTAGTAATCCCTGTGACATAATTCGGCATATGAGGAATCGCTGTCATTCCTTCAAGCTTTTCTATTGAAATGACATAGAGGATTGGGAAAGCATACTCTTCATTCCCTGCCTGGAAAACTACCGTCTTATTGGTTTCAGCCATGGAGTTCACACCCTTTGTAAAATTTCTGTCTATTACTCTATCAACAATATAACATTTTATTCCTGCAAGAGTAAGTAGCAATTGGAAATTACAACAAAAGGGCTTCCATTTCGGAAGCCCTTTTGTGTCTTATTGTGCAGCCACTTCTTGAATTAAAGCAATGACCATCTCTCCAAGCTTTCCTAGCTCTTCAATCGGCATTCTTTCATTTGTTGTGTGAATTTCTTCGTAGCCTACAGCAAGGTTAACAGTCGGAATGCCGAAGCCAGCAATTACGTTAGCATCGCTGCCGCCGCCGCTGTGCTGCAGTTCACAGCTTCTGCCGATTTTTGCAGCTGCTTTTCTTGCAAGTTCAACAACAAGATCGCCTTCGCCGAATTTAAAGCCCGGATACATCACTTGAACATCGACATCTGCTTTGCCGCCCATTTCTTGTGCAGCAGATTCAAATGCTTCTTTCATTTTCTTGACCTGAGCTTCCATCTTTTCAGGAATCAACGAACGAGCTTCAGCAAGTATTTCAACATGGTCACATACGATATTCGTTTGTGTTCCACCCTGGAAACGACCAATATTCGCAGTAGTTTCCTCGTCGATACGACCTAACGGCATTCTTGCCACAGCCTTTGCAGCAATCGTAATGGCAGACACACCCTTTTCAGGAGCAACCCCTGCATGAGCTGTTTTTCCATGGATTACAGCGGCAACTTTTGCTTGAGTTGGCGCAGCAACAATAATATTACCTACCTTGCCATCACTATCAAGCGCGTATCCGTATTTTGCTTTTACCAAAGATGGATCAAGAGCTTTTGCTCCAACAAGTCCTGATTCTTCACCAACCGTAATGATGAATTGGATTGATCCATGCTCGATTGATTGTTCCTTTAAAACCTTTATCGTTTCAAGCATGACCGCAAGGCCTGTTTTATCGTCAGCACCAAGAATCGTTGTTCCATCAGTGACAACATAACCGTCCTTAATGGAAGGCTTCACGCCTTTTGCAGGAATGACAGTATCCATATGAGAAGTAAAGTAGATTGTATCTACTCCTTCCTTTGTGCCATTCAATGTACAAATCAGGTTTCCTGCTCCATGACCTGTCACAGCAGTCGTATCATCCTCGATTACCTCAAGTCCTAAATCAGTGAATTTCTGCTTCAGGACGCGGGCGATTTCAGTTTCGTATTTCGTTTCAGAGTCAATTTGGACTAGCTCCAAGAACTCATTCAATAAACGTTCGTTATTTATCATCTAAGCCGACCTCCAATTATGTATATACTATTTGAGTATACCGTTAAATGAATTACAACAGCAAATACAAAATATTAGAGCGGGATATTTCCGTGTTTCTTGCCCGGCCTGTCCTCTTTCTTAGTGCGAAGCATTTCAAGCGCTTGGATCAGCTTGATCCTTGTATCGCGTGGATCGATAACATCATCTACCATTCCCTGACTTGCAGCTACATAAGGATTTGCGAATTTTTCGCGATATTCATCAATCTTCTGTTGTCTTGTCAGCTCAGGATTTTCGCTGTTTTGGATTTCCTTCGCGAAAATGATATTGGCCGCTCCCTGCGGACCCATGACGGCGATTTCAGCATTCGGCCATGCAAAAACAAGGTCAGCTCCAATTGACTTACTATTCAGTGCCACATAGGCTCCTCCATATGCTTTTCGAAGAATAACGGTTAACTTTGGAACCGTTGCTTCTGAATAGGCATAAAGGATTTTCGCGCCATGACGAATGATGCCCCCATGCTCCTGCTTGATTCCAGGGAAAAATCCTGTTACATCCTCAAAAGTAATGATTGGAATATTGAAGGAATCGCAAAATCTGATAAACCTTGATGCCTTGTCAGATGAATCGATGTCAAGTCCGCCTGCCATAACCTTTGGCTGATTACAAACGAGTCCGACTACCTCCCCTTTGATCCGGGCGAGTCCGATGACAATGTTTTTCGCGAAGTCCTTCTGTATTTCTAGGAAACTGCCGGTGTCAACCACCTGTTCAATAACCTTGCGCACATCATAAGGCCTGACTGCGTCAAAAGGAACCGCATCAGTTAAATCTGGACGGTAATCATCCTTGGAATCTGCTTCAAGTCGTGGCGCTTTTTCTTCATAGTTTTGCGGCAGGTAGCTTAACAGCAGTCTTACCTGTTCCAAGGTTTCTTGTTCAGACTGGCCATGAAAATGTGCGTTTCCGCTGATCGTATTATGGACGATTGCACCGCCGAGATCCTCTGCAGAAATTTTCTCTCCAGTTACTGTTTCAATGACCTTCGGGCCAGTTATGAACATCTGGCTTGTTTTTTCCACCATGAATACGAAATCGGTGATTGCCGGCGAGTATACTGCTCCACCTGCACAGGGGCCCATTATGACAGAAATTTGCGGGATAACGCCTGAATAGATGGAATTGCGGTAAAAAATTTGCCCGTAGCCATCAAGAGAAACAACGCCTTCCTGAATCCTTGCTCCGCCAGAATCGTTCAAGCCAACAAATGGCGCACCGTTTTTGGCTGCCAAATCCATTACATTCGCGATTTTCTTTGCATGCATTTCTCCAAGGGCCCCGCCAAACACGGTAAAATCCTGAGAAAATAAATAGATTGGCCGGCCATTCACTTTTCCATAACCCGTTACCACTCCATCCCCAGGGCCCTTCTGGTTCTCAAGCCCAAAATCGGTGCTTCGGTGCTGGATAAACGGATTCAATTCCACGAAACTTCCTGGGTCAACTAGAAGTTCAATCCTTTCGCGGGCAGTAAGCTTACCTTTTTCATGCTGCTTTTCAATCCGCTCATCTCCGCCGCCAAGTTCTATTTCCCTGCGGCGATCATATAGTTCATTGATTTTTTCGTATATATCAGGCATTATTTTCAGCCTCCCTGTCTTTCTCACAAAGTTCATATAAAATACTTCCTGTTGATTTCGGGTGCATAAAAGCTACCAGAGCTCCTCCCGCTCCTTTTTTGGGAGCATCTTGGATCATTCTGATGCCATTTTCTTTCATGTCATTAATGCGCTCCTGGATGGATTCTACGCCTAATGCAACATGGTGGATGCCTTCACCGCGCTTTTCAATAAACTTAGCAATGGCACTTTCCTCTGAAATCGGTTCCAAAAGTTCTAGCTTTGTATCCCCAGCTTTAAGGAAAGCCACTTTTACTTTTTCGCTGTCTACTTCCTCTATCCCAATCAATGGCAGCTTCAGCACATCTGTATAAAATGGGAGGGCATTCTCAAGAGATTTGACAGCAATTCCGATATGGTCGACCTTTTTAATCATGTGATATCCCTCCAATTACTATTTGAATATATTTAATCATTTTAATATTCGATATAAATGTCACAAATCCTTCTTATTTAAGTACGGTTTTCAGATTGAATTGAGAATAAAGGATTGGCATAATATTATGGATAGGGATCATTCTTATGTTAATATCTTTATCTATTACACTATCATACAAGGCAGAATAGTTCATTTTTCGAGGTTTCTCTGAGTAACCGTGTCCCAAATTAGATCACTTTTATTCAATACCTGGGGGATTAGCGTTTCAGGCGAGACCAAGGTGAAATGTGCAACCGGCAGGAGGCTCGGCGAAAGCCCCCGGAAAGCAAGCGCCTGGAGCGGAAATCAACAGTTAAGGTTAACAGAGCCATTCAATAAGCTAATTTCAGAAAAAGAGTTGTTGATTTCCTCAATGGGATGTAAAATAAGTAGAGGACAAAAGCTAGGAAGGGGGAATTTTTCATGCGTAAGCCAAATACCAGGAAGGTAGTAGTATATATCATGCTTTTAACTATGCTTGCTTCTACCCTTCTTATGGGCCTGTCAACATTTCTATAATTTCTATTTTTTAAACCATATAAAAATTTAAGGACTGTCAACTGACAGTCCTTTTTATTTGCTAATAGCTCCCTGCTCCTTACCGAGTTCAAGAAAACTTTTGGAGGAGGATGTAATGAGTATTTTTGTTCCTAAAGGAATGTATTCGTATAATGATTCAACAGCTTCATTTTGGAGACGTACGCAGCCCTGAGATATTTTTTTGCCTATACTTGAGGGGTCATTTGTTCCATGAATTCCATACGTTCTTCCATCTGTATTCTCAGCGTCAAAACCAATCCATCTGCTGCCGAGCGGATTTTCCGGATTCCCTCCGGGGATGTCCTTTTTACGGTAATAAGGATCTGGCGCCTTGACTGTCACTGTAAAAAGTCCTTCAGGTGTTAAATCTTCCGTTTTTCCTGTGGCAGCAGAAACAACAGTTTGGACTCGATTCTCATTAATGAGCGCTACCTCATTTGTCTGCTTATTCACAATCACCAATGGATCTCCAGGCAGCGGATTTGGACCAAGCGGCCAGATTGGCGAAAAGACCATCGCAGCAAGTAATATAGAAATAAACCCTGGCATAATGTTCCCTCCGTTGTTTATTTCTGTTAGGTTGCCCCGTCTGCTACCTTTTCATGCCCACTGTGACTTGTCTTTAACCCCTTGAAGGACTTTTTCAATAACAGGAACTGCTCCATCTCGTTGACAAAATGTAGAAGTGCAGCACGTGACTCAAATTCCTCTCTCGTTTTTGGAAGCTCCATATTCTCAAATTCCGCCTTCATTCTCATCAGTTTTTCCAGATGGAATAATACTGTATTGCCAGGATTGATTCCTTTTGACAGAGTCTCAACAAACTCCGCTACCATTGTTCCTTGTTCGACCTGCCGTGGAATGGAAGTGACAGAGGGCAACACCCGTTCAATAATTTCGAATTGTTTTTCCCTGATTCTAAAATATTGATAATATAAATTTTCATCTCTTAAAAAATTATTTTCCACATCCAGTAGCGCAAGTGCTTTTGCCTTTTCAATCAACCTTGCTGTTTCGGTCAATTCTCTGCCATCCCAGCTGCTATCATTATTCTTAATGTAGATTGCTATTTCGCTGAAAATCTTCTTGAAAAGCACCTCTATTTCCCGCTGGTATTCTTCAAGTTTATTATCAACGCTAGGCATGTAAAAATTAATTACCAAGGCAACCCCAATGCCAATCGTGATAATTCCGAGTTCATTCAAAAGCAAACCGGAAGTTACATTTCCAGCCGAATAAATATGCATGATGATGACACTGCTGGATACGACTCCTTCTTTGGCGCCAGCCATTACGACAGTTGGAATAAAAAAGAGCAAAAGCAGCCCAATGACAATCGGATGATACATAATCCCTTCAAAGAAAATGGCTGAAAAAATCATAGCGATGATACAGGCAAGGAAACGATGCCAAGATGCCTGAAGTGACCGTTTCTTAGTAACCTGGATGCAAAGAATCGTCAAAATTCCTGCAGATACAAAATTCCCGAATCCGAGATACTGGGCAATCATAATTGATGCTGCTGTGCCTAGCGCTGTTTTTAATGTACGGTAGCCAATTCTAAATTTCACCTTTATTTCTCCTAACACAGAATGCTTAAGCGGCAATTACACTGGGCCCTATCCTGACCCGGACATAAGAAAATAAAAAAGATGACCATACCTTTTAAGATATGGTCACCCTCTAGTTTAGCAGAAAGGCAATGCATTACAAAAGCAACGCTTGCTTTCTAGAGCATTTTTTCAAGGAAGACTTTTGCTCTCTCGCTTTTTGGACTGCCAAAAAATTCTGCAGGCGGAGCATTCTCAACCAGCACACCGCCATCAAGGAACAATACTCTGTCCGCAACTTCACGGGCAAATCCCATCTCATGTGTGACAATTGCCATTGTCATACCAGTATGAGCAAGGGATTTCATAACCTCAAGCACCTCTTTTACCATTTCCGGGTCAAGTGCAGAGGTTGGTTCATCAAAAAGCATCACTTCAGGGTTCATTGCTAGCGCGCGTGCAATCGCTACACGCTGCTTCTGGCCTCCTGAAAGTCTGTTTGGATATTCATTTGCCTTTTCGGAGAGTCCTACCTTTTCCAGGAGTGCTAATCCGTGCTTATCAGCTTCCTCCTTTGACATGCCCTTCACTTTAATTGGTGCATATGTCACGTTCTGCAGCACCGTCATATGAGGGAACAAGTGAAAGTGCTGAAAAACCATTCCCACATTTTCACGGACTTTCTTGATATTTGTTTTCTTGTCGGTAATATTCTCTGAGCCAATAAAAATTTGGCCGCTAGTTGGCTGTTCAAGCAAATTCATACAGCGAAGGAAGGTTGATTTCCCTGATCCTGAAGGTCCAATGATCGCAACTACTTCGCCGTTTTCAATATTAGTAGTAATGCCCTTCAAAACCTCCAGCTTGCCAAAAGATTTATGAAGATTTTGTACATTAATCACTTTGTCTCATTCTCCTTTCAACTGCCTTGCCGATAAATGTCAAGGAGATGACCATTAGATAATATATGAGGCCCGCAAAGATCAGCGGCTCGAAAAATCTGTACTGCTCGCCGCCGACAATATATGATCTGCGCATAATATCATCAACTGCGATGACCGTAACAATCGCAGATTCCTTAGTAAGGGTAATGAATTCATTCATCAATGCTGGCAGGATATTCTTCATTGCCTGTGGCAGGATGATATCCCACATCATCCGTTTGTTAGGAACGCCTAGTGCCATGGCTGCTTCTTTCTGGCCTTTATCTACAGCTAAAATTCCTGCGCGGATAATCTCAGAAATATATGCTCCTGAGTTTAAAGAGAATGAAATGACAGCCGCTGTATAAGCGGCGATTTCAAAGCCGATTATTTGTGGTGCACCATAATAAATGATCATCAGCTGCAGGATTAGCGGAGTACCACGAAAAATCGAAGTATAAAGATCAGCAAACCAATTCAAAGCCTTCGATGAGCTGATTTTGAATATAGCAAGGATGATGCCAAATGCAAAACCAAGCAGTCCTGCAACCAATACAATTTTAAGAGTAACGCCGATTCCCTTTAATATATATGGCAATGAAGGGAGGATGGCGGTAAAATCCAGATTCATATTATTAACAACCCTCTCTATCTATTTCATGAAGGAGAAAGGCGCCCAGAAAGACATAACCATTCTGAACGCCTGTTTTTTATTCTTACTTTTCTCCGCCAAACCATTTAACAACTAGCTTTTCCACTTCGCCATTTTCCATTTTTTCTTTAAGCACTTTATTGAATTCCTCAGTCAGTTCGCTGTCCTTAGGAAATGCGATTGCTGAGCCTGCGTCTGCTTCATTTTCCTCTTCGAGAGTGAAGCCAAATAGGTCCTTATCATTCTTGAAGTACCCCTCTGCAACAGTATCTTCGATGATTGCTGCATCAATGCGTCCAGCTTTGATTTCCTGGATCAATTCAGGAATTCTTGTACGCTTTTCCACTTTAATCTTTACTGTTTCGCCAATCTCTTCTGCCTTGCCTTCCTGGATAGAAGCTAGCTGAACACCAACTGTCTTTCCTTTAAGGTCTTCCACCGACTTGATGTTGCTGTCCTTTGCTGAAACAATCATATGCTTAGCTGTATAATAAACATCAGAAAAATCTACGCTCTTCTTACGGTCTTCAGTTGGCGTCATACCAGCCATTACAAAATCAACACGGTCAGCCTGGATTGCACCAATTAGGCCATTGAAATCCATATCTTTAACTTCTACTTCATAACCAAGTTCACCAGCGATCAGGTTTGCAAGGTCGATATCAAAACCAATAATTTCATCACTTTTAGCAGTTTCAACATATTCAAATGGAGGGTAATCAGCTGAAGTACCCATTGTTAATACTTTCTTTTCTTCACCATTGCCGCCTGCATTTTCTTCTTTTTCTTTTGATGCTGTACCGCATGCAGTCAAAATCCCCATAATTAAAATACTGACCATAAAAATAGATAATGCCTTTTTCACTTGTTTTCCTCCTATAGCTTTTAGAAAATTTTATATTTTTAAAATCAATAAATATATTATTATCTGAAACCTCATAGCTTTTCAAGTATGATCTATTGATAATAAATATTCAACATAATGCATTTTAACACATACTCATATTTATGCAATAATATTTTTAAATATAAAATCATAAAAAACAAAAAAAGAATCCCAAATAGTATGGGATTCTCAAAATTAAATTATACTTCTTCACAATATTCTTCGAATGCATTCTGCAGTTTATTCACTACCGCCATAGGGTCGTGACCCTCTATCTCATGGCGCTCGATCATGGTAATTAACTTGCCATCCTTCAGCAAGGCAAAAGATGGGGATGAAGGCGGGTAACCTGTGAAGTAGCTTCTTGCTTTTTCTGTAGCTTCTTTATCCTGTCCAGCAAAAACAGTAACAAGTTGGTCAGGACGCTTATCGTAGTGAAGGGAATGCGCCGCAGCTGGGCGAGCAATGCCACCAGCACAACCGCACACGGAGTTAACCATCACAAGTGTTGTTCCCTCTTTTGCTAATGCCTGTTCTACATCTTCACCTGTCGTCAATTCTGTATATCCTGCCGCCACTATTTCCTGGCGGGCCTGGCGGACAACATCATTCATAAAAAAATTGAAATCCATGCTCATATAATCTATCTCTCCTCTGCTGGAATATATCAAGTACATGGTTATATGATAACAATTAATAAAAAATTTTCAAAGTATGTTTAACTCATCCGTATTCAGGGAAAGGTAACAATACAGCTAGATCCATACCCCTAAACTCCCTAGATGAAGGACAACGGCATATTTTCCGTTGTCCACTTTTTTTGGATTTTTAATACCAAGGCACTGTGAAACTTGCCTGTTGATTTCTCTTCCAGGCGCGGCACTGGGGCCCGCGCCCCTGCTGGGTCTCCCATGACCTTTACATCAGGAGTCTCGCGTATTCCGCTCAAATCAACATAGTGGCAAATCAACAAATAACTTTCGCATAGCCTAATATAAGAAAGAGACTGCCTGTCGTTGGGCAGCTTATTTATTTGAATTGAAATAGGCCTTGAACAATTCTTCAACAGCAGAAGCTACAGGCCTGCTCCCTGAAATGACTTCATTTTCCACTTTAGGGAGCATGAGTTTTATCATTGGATGTTGAAAGAAATTCGCCTGCAATTGGTCAATAATCATATCGTTCAGCCACTCTTTTGCCTGGCTTCGTCGACGGTCTGAAAAGGCGCCGCTTTCTTTTGTACTGCCCTCAAAGCTTGAAATGGTATGCCAAACATCCTCAATGCCTTTGTTATGCAAAGCGGAACAGGTCAAAGAGACTGTCTCCCAGCCTTTTGTGGCAGGCTGAAGAAAATGGAGGATACGGTTATATTCTTCTTTTGTCTTCCACGCTATTTGTTCATTTGGACCATCTGCTTTATTTACAATAACTGCATCTGCAAGCTCCATTATTCCCTTTTTCATACCTTGAAGTTCATCGCCAGCACCGGTGAGAACGAGGAGCATGAAGAAATCGACCATATTCCTGACAATTACCTCGCTTTGGCCTACCCCTACAGTTTCGACTAGAATCACATCAAAGCCTGCGGCTTCACATACGAGCATCGTTTCACGAGTTTTTCTATGGACTCCACCAAGCTTTCCTCCAGAAGGAGAAGGTCGGATGAATGCCCGGGGATTCCTTGCGAGATTTTCCATCCTTGTTTTGTCCCCCAGGATGCTTCCTCCAGTCAGGCTTGAAGTTGGGTCAACAGCCAGGACGGCAACTTTATGCCCTTGGCTGCATAAATAGGTTCCAAAGCTTTCGATAAAGGTACTTTTTCCAACTCCCGGAACACCTGTGATTCCTATTCTTACCGCAGAACCTGTATCTGGCAGAAGCAGCTGCAGCAGAGACTGTCCTGCATGAAAATCGTGCTCTGCATTGCTTTCTATCAAGGTGATTCCCCTTGCCAGTGCAGTCCTGCTTCCACTTTTAATTTCGTTGGCGAGCTTTGAGGGATCAAGATTAGCAGCGTTGCTTTTTTTTACGAAACGTCCTGTTTTTCCCGTGCTAACCTTGCTAGTCACCCCTATGTCAGCCACTCCTGGCTTCACAATACTCGAAAAGAAATCTGCCTTTTCCGGATCGAACCATTCAGGCTTTTTCTCGTCAGCCATTATTCCGACACTTCCTCGTAGCCCAGGCGATCATAGATTGTTCTCAAAACCTTTTGAGCTGCTGCTGGAATAACGGTGCCTGGTCCAAAGATCGCACTTGCGCCGTTTTCATACAGGAATTCATAATCCTGTGCAGGGATAACACCGCCGACTATGACGACAATATCTTCACGCTCCAGCTTCTTCAATTCCTGTACTAGCAGCGGAAGCAACGTTTTATGTCCTGCGGCAAGGGAGCTGATCCCAATCGCATGGACGTCATTCTCGACAGCCTGGATTGCTGTTTCCTCAGGAGTCTGGAACAATGGCCCGATGTCTACATCAAAGCCCAGGTCGGCAAACGCGGTAGAAATGACTTTCGCACCGCGGTCGTGACCATCCTGACCCATTTTGGCAATCATAATTCGAGGTCTTCTTCCTTCATTTTCAAGGAATTCATCTGTCATTTGCTGGACTTCGGCAATTTCTTCTTCGTTTGTGAATGCAGAACTGTAAACGCCGCTGATTGACCGAATAATCGCTTTATGCCTGCCTGCTGCCTTTTCAATCGCATCAGAAATCTCTCCAAGAGAAGCACGCACCCTTGCTGCCTTGACAGCTAGTTCCAGGAGATTGCCCTCCCCTGTTTCCGCCGCTTCTGTGAGTTCCGTCAACGCGATTTCGACTTTTTGATTATCACGATTTTCTTTTAGCTCCTTCAGCCTCGCGATTTGTTTTGCCCGGACCGCTGTATTGTCAATATCCAGGATTTCAAGTGGATCTTCTTTCTCAAGCTTATATTTATTGACGCCGATTATCGTTTCTTTTCCAGAATCGATTTGCGCTTGGCGCCGTGCTGCCGCTTCTTCAATTCTCATTTTTGGAAGACCTGTTTCAATTGCTTTGGCCATTCCTCCAAGGCTTTCGATTTCTTCTATATGCTTCCAGGCGCGTTCGATCAGCGAGTTAGTCAGGCTCTCGACATAGTAGCTGCCTGCCCATGGATCAATGACTTTAGTAATGCCGGTTTCTTCTTGAAGAAATAGTTGTGTATTACGAGCAATCCTTGCAGAAAAATCAGTTGGCAATGCAATTGCTTCATCCAGTGCATTCGTATGGAGCGATTGTGTATGACCCATTGCAGCTGCATGCGCTTCAATCAAGGTGCGGATGACATTATTGTATGGATCCTGTTCTGTCAGGCTCCATCCAGATGTTTGCGAATGAGTTCTTAAAGCCATTGATTTCTCATTTTCAGGATTGAAGGTTTTGATCACTTTTGCCCAGATGAAGCGTGCGGCTCTCATTTTGGCTACTTCCATGAAATAATTCATGCCGATTGCCCAGAAAAATGACAGCCTTGGAGCGAAGGAATCAATATCTATTCCTGCCTTCAGTCCTGTCCTCACATATTCTAAGCCATCCGCAAGGGTGTAAGCCAATTCGATATCCGCCGGTGCTCCTGCTTCCTGCATATGATAGCCTGAGATACTGATTGAATTGAATTTAGGCATGTACTTTGACGTATATTCAAAGATATCTGCAATAATTTTCATCGACATTTCCGGAGGATAAATATAAGTGTTCCTAACCATATATTCCTTGAGAATGTCATTTTGGATGGTCCCAGACAATTTATCCTGCGTTACCCCTTGTTCTTCCGCTGTAACAATAAAAAATGCCATGATCGGCAATACTGCCCCGTTCATTGTCATTGAAACAGACATTTGGTCCAAAGGGATTCCATCGAATAAAATTTTCATATCCAAAATTGAATCAATCGCAACACCAGCCTTGCCGACATCTCCCTCTACACGAGGATGGTCAGAATCATAGCCGCGATGCGTAGCCAGGTCGAAAGCAACGGACAGCCCCTTTTGCCCCATTGCGAGATTCCTCCTGTAAAAAGCATTGCTTTCCTCGGCCGTCGAGAATCCTGCATATTGCCGGACAGTCCAGGGACGATTGACGTACATGGCTGGATACGGTCCTCTCGTATACGGAGGTAATCCAGGTTTGCCGTCAAGATGCTCTGCAGCGTTTATATCATTTTTTGTATAAACTGGTTTCACCTTAATTTGTTCATTTGTTTCGAATAACAAAGCATCTATAGTTTGACTGATTTCATGATCAATTTGCTCTTTGTTTATTGGCTTTTCAGGCTCAAACAATCTAACTTTTGCAAAATCAGGCTTTTGCATGTGAGCTCACCTCCATATCACGAAGTAATGAAGATAGAATCTGATACGCATCGTTTCTTAGATGAATAAAGTCTTCAATTCCAGCTTCCTTCCAATCTGCTTCATTCCCATCAGGCAAACCTGCTAAATAAAGCTTTGCTTCTGGATGCTGTTTTTTCATCTCACTTACAAGCTCAGGCCCGAGCAATGCATAATCCGAACCATCTCCGCAAATGACATATTGTGAAATATTCTTAGAATTAATAAAATCAACGGCAGCCGCAGAATCTTTGAGCTCACTGCTTCTAACTGAGTGCAACCCGCCAGCGGCAAGCAATCCTGCTATAAAATCGGCTCTTGCTTTATGTTTTTTCAGTTCCCCTAAACAGATTAAACCGATCGAAGGCTTTTCTCCAGTTTCATTTGTGAGTTTTTCTGCCTTGAATCGCAATTTTTCATATGGGCCCGATAATCTTTTCGGTATTATAGGGGTAAAATTGATAGCGTTTTTCAATGGTACTATTCCACCTGATAAAGGTTCCCCAGCAGAGAACATTGCAATGAAATCAGCCAGCGATTTATCGATGCAGACTCTTTCAATCTCAAAATCAGCCGGTTCACTGAAATGTTCGGAGAGATTTGCATATACATTGGTTCCGATGATGCTTTTTTTGCGCTTGAATATGTCTTTTTCCCTTTCTTTAGCAGTTTCGGCGATTTGCTCCTGCAGCCAGCCAGTTTTGAGGGCTTCTAACATTCCACCCTTGCGGTCAATTTCCAGGAATAAGTCCCATGCCTTTTCTGCCAGCTGCCTGGTAAGAGATTCAATGTACCATGATCCACCTGCAGGATCAGCAACTTTTTCCAAATGCGCCTCGGACTTCAGGATGAGCTGAGTGTTTCTGGCCACTCTCTCAGAAAACGTATCACCATTCCCTAAAGCTTCATCAAATGTTCCTGTTCGAAGGTACTGAACTCCGCCAAGAACAGCTGCAAAAGCCTCATTGCCAATTCGAAGCATATTTACGTATGGGTCAAAGATTGTTTTTGTGAACAAAGAGGTCTCTGCTGAAATCTCCATTTTACGTTCTTGTTCACCTGCTCCATATGCCTCAAGTGTTTTACTCCATAAAAGGCGAGCAGCCCTTAGTTTTGCTGTTTCCATAAAGAAATTGGAGCCAATCGCAAAATGGAAGACCATTTTTGTTAACGCTTTCTTTAACTCCCAGCCATGATTCATTAATTTTTCCAGAAGGTACACACCTGTTGAAATGGCGATTGCAAGTTCCTGAACAGCATTTGCACCGCTATTATGATATGGTGAAGTGTTCACTAAAACAGTTTTCAAGCCAGGCAAATGTATATTTGCTTCCTCTAGATTTCTTGACCATTCGCTAAAGAACTGTTCTTCTTCTTTTGGCAGCGCTCCTGATAAACTCGCTTCTGCAACTGGGTCAGCAGCAACAAAACCCGTAATGTTCATATTCGTTCCAGCTTCATTATTCGCATGGATTAAAGCAGCGAGCAATGGCGCCTGAAGGTAGGCGGCGTCAACGCTGAACGGGTAATCACTTTTGAATTTCTCAAAAAAAGATACTAACTTATTGCTATCTGCAAACAATTCCGGTCTCACTTCAAACGAGAGAGCTGTTTGCCCTTTTGCTAGAGCAGCTGATATTTTTTCTTCCAGCTCCTCCAGGTTTGTATAAGCTAAAGGGTTTGCGATTTGCCATGGTGTTGACCGATAGCCTAGTGGATAATTTCCGCGCCTGAAATCTCGTTTCCCTGGAATATGAGGAATCTGATCCTCCATGATATCTTCCTGTGTATAGAGCGGTTTGAGCGTTATTTGTTCGTATGTACTTGTATAAAGAGTATCGATTGGTTTTCCTTTTAACGATGCTAACGCTTTTTCCTGCCAATCTTCCAATGAAGCATTATTAAAATTCGTAGCCTTCATGTTTTCAATGGTCATTATTCAACTGTCCACTTTATTAGACAGCTTGCCCCCCTTCATACATAAATTGCAATAAAATTCACATTTTTCTTTCCCTCTTTATTTTAGTACACGATGGCTGTTCTAGCAACGAAGTGCATCTCAATATAAAAGCCGCTGCTTACCTTGCAGCGGCTTTAAATATTGTTAATTGCTGTTCATACATATACCCGCATTAAATTGCAAGCCTATATAAGAGCTATTAATAAATTGAAGTTGTCTCTTTTGAAGTATGCTCGAGAATTTCTTTTACTCTCTGGAGGAAACGGCCGCAAACAAGTCCATCAAGTACACGGTGATCAAGTGAGAGACATAGGTTCACCATATCTCTGACAGCAATCATGCCATTGTTCATTACCACTGGACGCTTAACGATGGATTCAACCTGCAGAATTGCAGCCTGCGGATAGTTGATGATTCCCATAGATTGGACCGAACCGAAAGAGCCAGTATTATTGACAGTAAATGTACCGCCCTGCATGTCCTCTGAACGAAGTTTGCCTGTGCGTACTTTCTGGGCCACCTCAGTAATTTCACGAGCGATGCCTTTGATTGTTTTTTCGTCTGCGTTTTTAATGACAGGTACAAATAATGCATCATCTGTAGCAACTGCAATCGAAATGTTGATGTCTTTTTTCTGGATGATCTTATCACCAGCCCACATGGAATTAATTTGTGGATATTCCTTGAGCGCCTGAGCAACGGCTTTTACAAAGAAGGCAAAGAACGTTAAATTGAAACCTTCTTTTTTCTTGAAATCATCCTTGATGTTATTCCTGTAATCCACAAGATTTGTAACATCCACTTCAACCATTGTCCATGCATGTGGAGCTTCATGCTTGCTGCGAAGCATATTAGCCGCTATTGCTTTACGGATGCCTGTAACCGGTATTTCGATGTCTCCTGCAGATACAGGGACAGATGGAGCAGGTGCAGCTTGAACTGCAGCTGGCTGAGCTTGGGTTGAAGGCTGTGAAGCAGCCGCTTGAACCGTTGCAGCTTCTGTTTTATCAGCTGGCTTGGCAGCAGATGCCTGTGGAATATTGCCAGATTCGATGATCTTCTGCAGATCCTTACGGGTAATTCTGCCTCCTGCACCGCTGCCCTTAACCTGAGATAGATCGATACTGTTTTCCTGGGAAAGTTTCAGGACTGCTGGTGAATACCTAGCTTTACTTCCTTCATTCGCAGCTGGAGCTTTAGCTGCATCCCCAGCAGCAGACACTACTGCTCCAGATGTTTCAGCTGCAGGAGCCACTTCAGCTCCTCCGCCTTCTATTTCGATTGTGCAGATGATTTCCCCAACAGCTAAAGTATCTCCTTCATTTGCAATCAATTCCTTGATTGTTCCTGCAAAGGAAGATGGTACTTCAGCATTTACCTTGTCAGTCATTACTTCTGCAAGCGGATCATATTTATTCACTTTGTCCCCAACGGAAACAAGCCATTTGCTGATTGTTCCTTCAGTAACACTCTCGCCTAATTGTGGCATTTTAATTTGTTCGATTGCCAAAGGTTGACCCTCCTTCTCCGATTCATATTATTTCATAAAAGAATTTATATTAAAATTCAGCAAGCTCTCTCATTGCTTTTTCAACCTTGTCAGGATTGATCATGAAATATTTCTCCATCGTCGGCGCGTATGGCATCGCTGGAATATCCGGCCCTGCCAATCTTTTGATCGGCGCATCTAACTCGAACAGGCAATGTTCCGCAATAATCGCAGCAACCTCACCCATGATGCTTCCTTCTTTATTATCTTCTGTTACAAGAAGTACCTTACCAGTCTTGGATGCAGCTTCAATGATTGCTTCCTTATCCAATGGATATACAGTGCGAAGATCTAAAATATGTGCTGAAATTCCATCCTTGGCAAGTCTTTCAGCTGCCTGAAGCGCAAAGTGGACAGCCAAGCCATAAGTAATAACAGTAATATCTTCACCTTCACGCTTAACATCTGCTTTGCCGATGGGAAGAACATAATCATCTTCTGGTACTTCGCCTTTGATCAGGCGATAAGCACGCTTGTGTTCGAAGAACAATACTGGATCTTCATCCCTGATTGCCGCTTTCAATAATCCTTTTACATCGTATGGAGTAGAAGGCATGACAATTTTCAATCCCGGCTGGTTCGCAAACACTGCCTCAACCGACTGGGAATGATAAAGTGCACCATGGACTCCGCCGCCATAAGGTGCGCGGATTACCATCGGACAGCTCCAGTCATTGTTGGAACGATAACGGATTCTGGCTGCCTCTGAAATAATCTGGTTTACAGCTGGCATGATGAAATCAGCGAACTGCATTTCGGCGATTGGGCGCATTCCGTACATTGCTGCCCCAATCCCAACACCGGCGATTGCTGATTCAGCCAGTGGAGCATCAATGACACGATCTTCGCCGAACTGGTCGTAAAGACCTTGAGTCGCTTTAAATACTCCACCTTTTTTACCTACATCTTCCCCGAGGACAAAAACTCTCGGATCTCTTTCCATTTCTTCCTTGATCGCTAATGTAACTGCATCTATATAAGAAATAACCGCCATTTTTGCTCCCCCTTACTCTTCAGCATATACGTATTTTAAAGCATGTTCTGGCTCTGCGTATGGTGCGTTTTCAGCGTAATCCGTTGCTTCGTTCACCAATTTCATGATCTTGTCATTGATTTCTTTTTCTGCTTCATCATTCATGATGCCGTTTTCTTTGAGGTAAGCACCAAATGTAATGATTGGGTCATTGGTTTTTGCCTTAGCAACTTCATCAGGTGCACGGTAGCTTCTGTCATCGTCATCTGATGAGTGAGGAGTCAGACGGTAAGAGACAGCCTCGACTAAAGTCGGACCCTCGCCGCGGCGGCCGCGGTCTGCAGCTTCTTTTACAACTTTATAGACTTCAAGTGGATCATTTCCATCAACAGTAAATCCAGGCATACCATAACCGATGGCGCGGTCAGAAACCTTTTCAGCGGCAACCTGCTTCTCATATGGTACAGAAATCGCATATTTATTATTTTCAACCATGAAAATGACGGGAAGCTTGTGTACTCCCGCAAAGTTTGCTCCTTCATGGAAATCTCCCTGATTGGAAGAACCTTCCCCAAAAGTAACAAAAGTAACAAGATCTTTCTTTTCCATTTTACCAGCAAGAGCAATCCCTACCGCGTGAGGTACCTGTGTCGTAACCGGAGAAGAACCTGTAACAATTTTGTTTTTCTTTTGACCGAAGTGTCCTGGCATCTGGCGACCGCCAGAGTTAGGGTCTTCAGCTTTGGCAAAACCGGAAAGCATCAAATCTTTAGCAGTCATGCCAAAGGTTAAGACCACACCCATATCTCTGTAGTAAGGAAGAACATAATCCTTTTCGCGGTCAAGAGCAAAAGCAGCTCCTACCTGTGCAGCTTCCTGTCCCTGGCAGGAAATTACAAACGGAATTTTTCCGGCACGGTTCAACAGCCACATACGCTCATCCAGGCGTCGAGCCAATAGCATTGTTTCATACATTTCCAAAACTTTTTCATCACTTAAGCCAAGTGCAGCGTGACGATTTTCTGCCATTTTTATACCTCCCAAATGTTCGTATAAGGCTCTTTTCCTTTGAAAAGAGCACTGTTATATCATTGTTTTTTAAGAATGAATTGCTTTTCCATCCACCGCAAGGGCTGCTTCGCCGATTGCCTCTGATAATGTCGGGTGCGGATGGATTGTATGTGCAACTTCCCATGGTGTTGCATCAAGGACTTTTGCAAGGCCTGCTTCAGAAATCATATCTGTTACATGTGGCCCAATCATATGGACGCCAAGAATATCATTGGTTTCTTTGTCGGCGACAATCTTAACGAACCCATCAGATTCTCCATAAACGAGCGCTTTGCCTATTGCTTTGAACGAGAATTTGCCGGTTTTGACTTCAAATCCTTTTTCCTTAGCTTCATCTTCAGTCAATCCAACGCTAGCAGCTTCCGGAGAACTGTAAATGCATTTGGAGACCAAAGTATAGTCGATTGGATGCGTTTCTACACCAGCAATATGCTCCACTGCAACGATTCCTTCATGTGAGGCAACGTGCGCAAGCTGCAATCCGCCGATTACATCGCCAATCGCATAGATATGGGATTCCTTTGTCTGGAAGAATTCATTCGTTTGGATAAAACCTTTTTCTAACTGGATTTCAGTATTTTCGAGTCCAATCCCTTCAACATTTGCCTGACGGCCGACAGAAACAAGGATCTTTTCTGCTTGGAACTCTTTTGGTTCATCTTTAAGCTCCGCACTGATTTTAACGCCATCTCCCTTTTGAAGGGTATCCGGAAGCACTTTTGCACTCGTGACAATTTTGACGCCTTTTTTCTTCATCGCGCGCTGCATTTCTCTTGAAACTTCTTTGTCTTCAGTAGGTACAATTCGATCAGCATACTCAATAACCGTTACTTCCGTTCCAAAATCAGCTAGCATGGATGCCCATTCAATCCCAATCACTCCACCGCCGACAATGATAATTGATTTAGGCAAGTCCTCCATTGCAAGCGCTTCATCCGATGTCATTATGTACTGCCCATCCGCTTCCAATCCATGAAGTGTCCTTGGTCTAGAACCAGTCGCGACGATTACATTTTTAGGTAGGAGCATTTCATTTTCTTCACCGCTGTTCATTTCAACGGAAATCGTGCCTGGCATAGGTGAGAAAATAGAAGGGCCGAGAATTCTTCCCAAACCTTCATAGACGTCGATTTTGCCCTGTTTCATAAGATGCTGAACACCTTTGTGAAGCTGTTCAACAATCTTTTCCTTTCTTTCCTGCACCTTAGCGAAATTGACACCGACCTCACCTGTTGTTACGCCGAACTCTTCACTCTTCTTAGCAGTTGCAAAAACCTCTGCACTCCTTAAAAGAGCCTTACTTGGGATACAGCCTTTATGCAGGCATGTTCCACCGAGCTTTCCCTTTTCAACGATGGCAGTTTTCAAACCTAGCTGTGATGCCCTAATAGCTGCAACATACCCGCCTGTTCCGCCTCCGAGAATGACTAAATCATATTCTTGAGCCATATGAATTCCCTCCTCTGACTACATTTATTTCCCTGGATACTCTTTCACGTCTTCTTCCCCGCGAAGGATACGAAGCGCCCCTTCTGCAAGTGCCTGTAGTTCATTTTCTCCTGGCTGGACGATTACATCTGCGATCCAGTTGATCCGTTCTGAAATTTCATGGACAAAATCTTTTCCATAAGCGAGGCCGCCAGTCAGGACTATCGCGTCTACTTTACCTGCAAGCACTGCGCTGGCAGACCCAATTTCCTTCGCTACCTGATAGGCCATTGCTTCATATACCTGCTTCGCTTTTGCATTGCCCTGCTTGATCATTTTTTCAACTTTTACTGCATCATTTGTTCCGAGATAACCGACGAGACCACCCTGTCCAACCAGCTTTTTCATGATTTCCTCACGATAGTAGTCGCCCGAAAAGCATAGGTCAACAAGGTCACCGACTGGAACAGTGCCAGCGCGTTCAGGGCTGAATGGCCCGTCCCCATGAAGGCCATTGTTCACATCAATGACTCTTCCCCTTTTATGGGCTCCAACAGTAATACCGCCGCCTAAGTGAGTGACGATCAGGTTAAGCTCTTCATATTTTTTTCCAAGCTCTTTCGCAACCCTGCGCGCAACGGCCTTTTGGTTCAAAGCATGGAATATACTTTTTCGTTCTATGAGTGAAAAACCCGAAATACGAGCAACTGGGTCCAGCTCATCAACTACGACAGGATCGACAATGAAGGATGGGATATTCAGACCTGATGCAATTTCATAAGCAAGGATCCCGCCTAGATTTGATGCATGCTGTCCTGAAAATCCAGCGCGCAAATCTTCTAGCATTTTATTGTTTACTGCGTATGTTCCGCCTTCAATTGGCCTTAGCAGCCCGCCGCGCCCACAAACAGCACTCAATTTTGAAATGTTGATTCCTTCAGTATCAAGCGTTTCAAGTATCGTATTCTTCCTGAATTCGTATTGATCGATGATGGTTTCATAGGAGTTAATGACTGATGAATCATGACGGATTGTTTTCTCAAAAACCGAAACCTCATTGTCAAAGACTCCAATTTTCGTGGATGTAGATCCTGGATTAATAACTAGAATCCGATATTCTGTTTGTTGCACAGTTAAACCTCCAATTTAGATAACGGACTTACATGGCAATCCGTAAAAACGTCAGTTGCACTTATTTAGTAAATAACAGAGGCGCCGAATGAAGATTCAGCGCACTCTACTTATGACTTTCAATTAACGGCGGCTTAAAATGTGGTGGCCGTTCTGCAGGAATTGGCTGCGAGAATTGCGCATTCTCTCGATACGCTCTTCTGCCATGCGGTCAGCCGCTTTATAAGTAGGAATTCCATCCCTTTTTGCAATCGCGATTACTTTTTCAATGTTATTGTAAATTGTTTCTACCTTTTTCATTGCTCTTTCAGCGTTATAACCGTACAACTCATCCGCTACGTTAATTACTCCGCCAGCGTTGATTACATAGTCTGGTGCATAGACAATGCCCATTTCATGGATAATATCGCCATGTTTAGTGTCTTTAAGCTGGTTATTTGCAGCACCTGCAATGACCTTAGCTTTGATTTGCGGGATAGTGTCATCATTGATTACAGCACCAAGTGCACATGGGGCGTAAATATCGCATTCAACACTGTAGATTTCGTCCGGATCCACCGCTCTTGCACCAAATTCCTCAACCGCTCTTTGGACTGCTTCCTTGTTGATATCAGTCACTATTAACTGCGCGCCTTCTTCATGCAGGTGTCGGCAAAGGTTATATGCCACGTTTCCTACACCTTGGACAGCAATGGTCTTTCCTTCAAGAGAATCAGTGCCGAATGCTGCTTTAGCAGCTGCCTTCATACCTCTGTAAACGCCATATGCAGTTACTGGTGAAGGATTTCCTGAAGACCCGAATGCAGGTGAAATACCCGTAACAAAGTCTGTTTCCTCATGGATTAAATCCATATCCGCAACAGTTGTACCTACATCTTCTGCAGTGATATATCTTCCGTTTAAGCCCTGGATATAACGGCCAAAAGCGCGGAACATTTCTTCGTTTTTATCCTTGCGAGGATCGCCGATGATTACTGTCTTTCCTCCACCAAGATTAAGGCCAGCTGCAGCATTTTTATATGTCATACCTTTAGCAAGGCGCAGCGCATCCTCGATCGCAGCTTCTTCAGATGCGTAAGTCCACATGCGTGTCCCGCCAAGTGCTGGTCCAAGAGTTGTGTCATGGATGGCAATAATCGCCTTTAGTCCTGATTGTTTATCCTGGCAAAAAACTACCTGCTCATAATCATACTGTTCTAGATACTTAAAAATTTCCATTTCTAATTCCTCCCCTGGTTTATGTAAATTATTTAGCTGCAGAGCATAACGCCAGCGCAAGTGAAAAAAGCTTACTTTCGGCTGTATCCGCTCTTGATGTTAATACGATTGGAGCCTTTGCACCTGCAATGATCGCTCCAACCTTTGCATTCGCAAAATAAATCAATGATTTGTATAATACATTTCCAACTTCAATCGCTGGGACTAATAATATATCAGCCTTTCCAGCTACCTCACTTTGAATCCCCTTGTGTTCAGCAGCCAATTGTGAAACTGCATTATCCAAGGCAAGAGGCCCATCGATTTTACAGCCTGAAATCTGGCCGCGGTTATTCATCACCGTTAGTGCAGCTGCATCAAGTGTTGCCTGCATCGCTGGATTGACTACCTCTACTGCTGCTAAAGGAGCAACCTTCGGCATTTTAATCCCAATCGCATGGGCAATTTGAACAGCATTCTTAACAATCTGTGCTTTTTGATCAAGATCAGGCGCAATATTCATTGCAGCATCGGTAACAATGGTGAACCTGTCATAGCCAGGGATTTCAAAAACGGCTACATGCGAGAGTACCGCTCCCGTCCTGAGTCCGTATTCTTTGTTAAGGACAGCCTTTAAAATCGAAGCAGTCGGGAGATTCCCTTTCATCAATACATTGGCTTCATTTGCTTTGACTGCCTTCACTGCCATTTCAGCAGCACTATTATTATTTGGTGCGGAAATGATTTTAATCCCAGTATGACCTTGCAGTTCTGGATGCTCAGAAGAAATCATCTGTTTGATTTCTTCTTCGTTGCCAAACAAAAGAAAGTCAGCAAGATTGATTCTGGCAGCCTGTGCGACCGCTTCTAAAACCTCGGAATCTTCCGCAGCCGCGACTGCGATTGTTTTTCTACTATTTTGGGATGCCTTGGTGATAAGTGAGTCTAATTTCATTCCTGGCTTCAACCCTTTCTTTTCGATGCGCATCACCCGAATAATATAAATGCAAGAACCGTGCCAACTTTAAAACAGTGAAAACGCTTTACTTTTCCCTGAAAGTATCATGCAATATTTTTCATGGTATGAAAATTATTGCATGCCATCTATTTCAATACCGTGCTTTTCGAGTTTATAATACAAATTCCTTACAGACACTCCAAGTTTTTTTGCAGCAAGGGTTTTATTGCCGTTTACAGCCTCCAAAATGTCTCTGATGATTTTCGCTTCGTATTTTTCCATTTGCGACGACAGAGATTCTGTAAGGATAAGGGGATCTGCATGCTCTAATTTTCCTTTTGGTTGACCACTTTGCAAATCGGGGAGATGCTGGACTTCAATCATAGTATCATTATAGTTTAAAAAGATGATTGCCCGCCCCAGGACATTTTCCAGTTCTCTTACGTTGCCAGGCCAGTCATATTCCATAAGTTTTTTGACAGCATTTACTGAAACACCTTCAACGTTTCGCCCATAATCCTGGTTAATTTTACGGATTAATTTTTCACATAGCTCGGGGATGTCTTCCTTCCTTCTCCTCAACGGAGGAATATGGATTGGCATCCTGTTAAGCCTATAATACAAATCCTCCCTAAAACTCCCATTCGCAATAGCCTTTTCAAGATTCATATTAGTCGCTGCTATCACCCGGACATTTATCGAAACCGGCTTCGAGCCGCCGACACGGACAATTTCTCGTTCCTGCAGAACCCTTAAAAGCTTTGCCTGGGTATTGGCAGGCAATTCACCAATTTCATCAAGAAAAATACTTCCATTATTCGCCTCTTCGAAAAAGCCTCTTTTACCGCCTCTTTTCGCGCCAGAAAAAGCACCTTCTTCATAACCAAAGAGTTCACTTTCAAGCAGAGATTCTGATATCGCCGCACAGTTTACTCTGATAAACTTATTGAATTTACGGTCACTTGCGTTATGGATTGCATGAGCAAAAAGTTCTTTACCTGTTCCCGATTCACCTCGCAACAGGACAGTTGCAGGAGTTTTAGCTCCCAGCTTGGCCTGTTCGATTGGTATCGTCATTTCTTCTGTTCGGCCAATTATATCCTCAAACGAATACTTTGCTTCTAAAGTCCTGATGATTTGCCTTGCCCTGCTTAGTTCACGGTTCAGATTTTGTATTTCAGACATGTCATGGATAACCCCAACACTGCCCTTCAATATTCCATCAACAATAATTGGTGCTACATTAACAACAACTTCTTTTTTATTTGGCCCTACTCGCATTGCTGTTCCTCTAACCGGCCTTCTCGTCTTGAGGACCTGCATATGCATACTTTCGCCTTCGGATATATCTGCAGTTGCAGGCTGTCCGATTACTTGTTCTTCCTTTAAACCGGTAATTCGGGTATAAGCAGGGTTTATGAGGATTCCACGGCCATCTTCATCAACTACGGAAATGGCTTCATCACTGGAATTAATGATTGCCTGCAGCATGGTCTGGATTTCTTTCAGGTTTGTTATTTCCTCTGCAAGGTTCACAACCTCAGTAATATCCTTAAATACTGAAAAAGCACCAATCAACTGATCATTTTCATCTAAAATAGGAATTCTGGTCGTAATAATTTTCGATCCATTTGCAAGGACCAATTCCTGATTCGTTTCAACCTTCCTTTTGTTCAGGACTCTTGGCAGCTTACTTGAAGGAATGACCTCCAAAATTTGCTTCCCTTCAGCATCTTCCTTTAATGTACCAATAATTTTTTCTGCACTGCGGTTAAATAAAGTAATAATGCCCTCTGTATTGATGACAACCATGCCATCTCCGGTAGAGTTAAAAATCAGGTCATGCTCGTATGTAACTTTTCTAAGGGCTTTAATTAACCCTTCTTTTTCCTCGAGAAGTGAAGCGATGAGAAAAGCAACACTGCCCGGGATCAACACTGTGCTTTTCCCTCTAGCATCTCTCAAATCACGGAATACCTTCTCATCTCCTGTTACCTCGATGATAATGTCTATGTCTTCAGATAAATGTTCACGCCAGTCTGTACCCGTTTGGATCCCAGCTTTTTTAGCAGCTACGATTCCGGGCGCTCCAGTATTGATATCTATGACAGCAACAACTTTCGCTGTTTGTTTAAAGATATCAAGTATTGCGGTTCCACCCTTGCCCGCTCCAACTATCATTATTTTTTGCATAATATCCCCCATGAATCCGGAAAAATATTTCATAGTTCGCAAACATAGTCTGCAAGATTCTTCATGAATATTTTAATTCTTTTTTATTGGATTGACAAATTTCTTAATTATTCAGACTGACACAGGTGAAGTAAATTAAAAATCTTCTCTGCAAAGCAGATTACGATTCGTTCTAAAATATTCCCTAAAATCCAATCATTGCGGAATTAGACGCGGTTTATTATACTCAAAAAGAGAATACTTTTTTATACGAAGGGATACCACATATGACCAGGATCATTGCACTAATCATCATGTTGATACCGGGATTCATTGCAGCATTAGGTATAAAATTAATGCGTGATATGGTGTTTGGAGTTTTACAGCCACCTATTCCAAACTTATTTATCCAATTCATCCTAGGGCTGCTTTTCTTTGCTGCGGGCTTAGGATTTATCGCCGGGTTTATCTTGCACCGCGACCGTAAAAAGAATAAAGTGCAGGCCATTTTCCGCATTCCCGATAGCAGTAAAAAGCAAAACAGGCCTTAATAGGCCTGTTTTATTTTAGTTTTTATTTTCTTGGCTTTAGCAGGATCGTCAGTAATAACGGCACTGCAGTTAACTTTAAACAACCTTTCTAGCTCCGAATCTTTGTTAACGGTATAGGGCCTAACCTCAATACCGCTCTCCAAAGCAGCTTTAACAATCTCATCTGGGGCAGCCCTCCAATGAGGATGGAAGCCCTTAGCACGGATTGATTGGGCGTAAATCCATGGCATATAGAGGCCTTCTGACAACAGAGGAGCAATTTCTATTTCTGGTGCAAGCCTGTAGCTATACACAATGCTATAATGATTGAAGGATGAGATGATGATTTTTTCCGATAAGTTAAAATCCCTGACCATTGAAATAACCTTTTCTTCCATGCCTTCGTATGGGATGATGCTGTTTTTTAATTCGATATTACAAACCAGGCCGGTTTCCGACAGCCATGCAAGCACTTCTTCAAGCAATGGAATGGGTTCTATCTTGACTAATGTCTTATGATGGCAGCCAGCATCGAATTTCCGTAAATCCTTGAGATTGTAATCCTTTACGAAGCCTGTACCGTTAGTAGTCCTATCAACCTTTTCATCATGGATGACAACCAGTTCTCCGTCCTTTGTCATTTGAACATCCAATTCCAATCCATCGGCTCCAGCTTTCGCAGCTTCCATAAATGATTTCATCGTATTTTCCGGATAAGCAGCAGCAAAGCCGCGATGTGCTAAAATAAGTGTCATAAGCAATCCACCTTTTTAATAATTTGGAGGTAAACATGAAACCATTAAATATTTCTGCTGAAACAGCCATCAAGCTTTCTGAAAAGCTTGGAATGCCCGTAGAGCGTATTATGCATATGCCTCAGCATATCCTGCTGCAAAAACTGGCAGAACTTGAACAGGATAAGCAAAAAGATTAGGAATGATTTAGAAACGCCAGCTGGCGTTTTTTCTATTTTTTACAGATTGTTATTACATGATAATACTTTCAACCATAAAACAGCAACGATACAGAATTAAAAAAACATCCTGCTTTATACCAAGAATCTGTACAAAAAAGGATGTTCTATATAAGAATGAAATAAGAGCTTGTTACTGGCCTAACTCTTTCAAGAAGCTTTATGCTCCAAACGCAGCTTATCAGCGACCATAGCGATGAATTCAGAGTTGGTTGGCTTTGCTTTTGACATCGAAACAGTGTAACCAAACAATGAAGAAATGGAATCGATGTTTCCTCTGCTCCATGCTACCTCGATCGCATGGCGGATGGCACGTTCTACACGGCTTGCTGTCGTATTGAATTTCTTCGCAATATCAGGATAGAGGACTTTTGTGATCGAGCCAAGAAGTTCAATATCGTTATAAACCATGGAAATAGCTTCACGCAAGTACATATAGCCTTTAATATGTGCAGGTACACCAATTTCATGAATGATGCTCGTAATGCTAGCATCAAGATTCTTCGGCTTCTGTTCAGAATTTAATCTTCCATAATTAATGGATGAAGGCTTTCTGGTCATCGTTTTCGCCTTGCCACTTACCTGACGGATATGCCCAGCAAGATGATCCATATCAAATGGCTTCAAAATAAAATAGGAAGCACCAAGTTCAACAGCCTTTTTCGTTACATCTTCCTGGCCAAATGCTGTCAGCATAATTACATTTGGGATGATGCCTTTTTTCATTTCACGTACCCTTTCGAGGACTGCAAGGCCGTCAAGGTGCGGCATAATGATATCCAATAACATAACATCTGGATCTGTATCTTCAAGCATTTCCAAACATTCCTGACCATTATGTGCAATACCGATAATCTCCATATCATCCTGTGAAGAAATATATTCTTCAAGAAGCCCCACTAATTCTCTGTTGTCGTCAACGACGCATACTTTAATTTTGTTCACTACTTGGTTCCTCCTCAAATCCAATTATGATCACAAATTTCATCTTCTCTAAATTCTATTCTAAATGACTAATTCGACAATGCAACAGAAATTCCTCTTATTTTTAATTTTTTCTTAAAAAAGTAATATTTTCTAATAAATGCTCCTTTTTCCTTTGTTTTTCGACTTATTTCGATAGTTGACAAAAAAACTCCTATTATTTTGTCGAATATTCTTGTTAAATGAGTTTTTTCCATGAAAAAAGGCGGCCATCGCCGCCAAATTTCATTTCATTAACTTGCCTGTTCTCTTGGTTTTTCATAAATGTCAATTCCAGCTTCATTCAACATCCATTCGATATGGACCCCATAACCACTGGTTGGATCATTTACAAAGACATGAGTGACAGCGCCTACCAGCTTGTTATCCTGGATGATCGGACTCCCGCTCATTCCCTGGACAATTCCGCCGGTTTTTTCCAGTAACTCAGGATCCGTCACTTTAATGACCATTCCTTTAGTTGCCGGAAATTTTTGAGGGATTGTGCTGACTATTTCTATATCAAAAAGATTAACTTCATCGTTGTTTACGACCGTCAAAATTTTAGCGGGCCCTTCCTTTACCTGATGGGAGAGGGCAATTGGAAGCGGCTTATCAAAAATACCATTTTTAATATCCCTATTCAATTCGCCAAAAATGCCAAAGGGGCTGTTTCTCTGGATGTTACCAATAATTTCACGATCTGATGAAAAACGTGCTAATTTTTCACCTGGATTTCCTTTTCCACCTTTTTCAATCGAGGTGACTGTGGACCGAACAATTTGTCCATCTTCAACAACTATCGGCTTTTTTGTATCCATATCTGATATAACATGGCCTAGCGCACCATATTTTTTGGACTGAGGATGATAAAATGTCATCGTGCCGATTCCTGCTGCCGAATCGCGAATGTACAAACCGAGCTTATAAGTGTTTTCGTTGATATCTTTTTTTGGTTGCAGATGAGTTGTGATTTTTTCATTTTCTCTTTTAAGCACTAAATCCAATGGTTTTCCATCTTCTCCTGCTTGCTTTACGAATGGACCTACATCCGCCATTTTTTCAATTTGCTTGCCATTGATTTCTGTAATGATATCGCCTTTTTTAATTCCTGCCGTTTCTCCTGGTGAAACCCTGCCCTCTTCTGCCTGTACTTGATGATGTCCGACCACAAGGACACCAACCGTATTCAGCTTGACTCCAATGGATTGGCCTCCAGGAATCACTTTGAAATCCTTCAATACATTTACATCGACTTTCTTTACGGGAAAACCAGCCAGTTCAAGCACCATTTCATCTTTGCCATGTGCCTTCGCTTCTAGTGATACGGTGTCACCTTCCTGGTTCACAGTGATACTCAAATTTTCTATTGGAGCTGAAACTTGCACAGCATTTGCCGCAAAATCAAGCTTTTGCCCCTCGAACAAAGTTATATCTCCTGGAATAGATAAATATTCATGTACTGGTTTTGCAAAACCTAAAGCAATTAATGAAACAAGGAGAATTCCACCAATAAATTTTCTAAGAAAATCTTTTTTCAATCCATTCACTCTCCTCGCTTCTATTCCACACTCACTTATTGAAAATGGCTACATCTTTAATTTTGCCTTGAGTTGGCGCATTTATAACCGGTATAAAAATAAAAAAGCTACCCTTTATGGATAGCTTTTCAAGTTGCAGTCTTCATATTTTGGGCAAGCTTCAATAATTCTTCTGCATGCTGTTTTGTTAAGTCGGTAATTTCCACTCCTGAAATCATCCTGCCAATTTCCTTGACCTTTTCTGAGATAGTAAGTGGTGTGACAGATGTTTTTGTCCTGCCATTTTTAATTACCTTGGCGATGTAAAGATGTGTATCTGCCATTGCAGCCACCTGAGGCAAATGTGAAATGCAAAGTACCTGAGAGCCGGTTGAAACGTTATAAATCTTTTCAGCAATAGATTGGGCAACACGACCGCTTACACCAGTATCAACTTCATCAAAAATAATTGAAGTGACTCCCTGATGCCTCGAGAAAATACTCTTAAGTGCAAGCATAATACGGGATAGCTCTCCTCCTGAGGCAACTTTTGATAAAGCCTTTAATGGTTCACCAGGGTTTGTAGATATATAAAATTCAACCTTATCTGCACCATTCTTATGGAAAACATCACCCTCTGACTCAATTCTGAGTTCGAAAACAGCTTTTTCCATATAAAGCTCCTTAAGTTCCTTATGGATCAATTTCGTTAGTTTTTTGGCCCACTTTCTGCGTGTTTCCGTTAAATTGACCGCTTCAATCCGCAGGTCTTTTTTCAGTGATGCCAGTTCCCTTTCCATCTGGACGATGTGCACTTCTTTATTTTGCAACGTCTCGATTTCCTCTTCGATTTTGGAGGCATACTCGAGTATTTCTTCAATCGATTTCCCATATTTTCGTTTTAACTGGTTGATTTCATTTAACCTGTCTTCTATTTCGTTCAAACGCTGCGGGTCATATTCTAGTGAATCAAGGTCATTTCTGATTGTCCTGGCAGCGTCTTCAAGCAGGTAAAAACTATTTGCAACAGATTCTGCGACAGACTTATAAGCCGGGTCCAAATCAGCGGCTGTCTGGAGGTTTTCCATTACAAGCGCGATCCAGTCCAATCCTTTTTGTTCACCTTGAAGCGCAGAATAACTTGTCTGGATACTATCAAATATCCGTTCAAAATTGCCAAGCTTCTGCTTTTCCTCCAAAAGCTCTTCGTCTTCATTCATTCTCAAGTTTGCAGAGAGGATTTCATCGTGCTGGAATTGAATCAAATCCAGCCTGTGAGCCATTTGCTGTTCATTTTCACTAAGACTTTTCAGTTTTTTCTGCATTTGTTCAAAAGAACGAAAAACATGCTGATATTCATTTAAAGCTGGGAGAATTTCTTCAGCACCAAATTGGTCAAGAAGATTTATGTGCCTAGTTTCATCCATCAATTCCTGATGCTCATGCTGGCCGTGGATATCGATCAGTGAAGAACCCACTTCTCTCAAAACAGCAATTGTTACAAGCTTGCCATTAATACGACAGACGCTTTTTCCGCTTGCTGAAATATCCCTTCTTAATACGATCATGCCATCTTCAATGTCAATGCCAAATTCCGCAGCCCTTGAGTAGCATGGATGATGTTCTCCATCAATAAAGAACAAGCCCTCTATTTCAGCCTTATCTTCACCATGGCGAACGAACTCAGCCGAACCTCTGCCACCAACCAACAGATGAACCGCATCAATAATGATGGATTTTCCTGCACCTGTTTCCCCAGTCAGTACAGTCAGACCTTTATTAAAAGAAATAGATAAAGATTCTATAATTGCGAAGTTTCTGATCGATAATTCATTTAACAAGCAACCGTCACCTCATTTATAGCATATCAAGAAACCGATTTGTGACAAGCTCCGTATCTTCGGGAGTACGGCAAATAATCAAGATTGTGTCATCTCCACAAATCGTGCCAAGTATGTCTTCCCAATCGAGATTATCAATCAAAGCTCCAATAGCATTAGCGTTGCCTGGCAGCGTCTTCATGACTAGTAAATGCCCGGCCTGATCAATCCGTACAAAAGCATCCATCAGCGATCTTTTTAGCTTTTGCAAAGGATTGAAGCGCTGGTCAGCTGGTAGGCTGTATTTGTATCTTCCGTCGATTAATGGCACTTTTACGAGATGAAGTTCCTTGATATCACGGGAGACCGTGGCTTGAGTTACATTGTAGCCGGCAGCTTTCAACCGATCAACAAGCTCATCCTGAGTTTCAATATCCTTACTTGCGATTAACTCACGTATTTTAATATGGCGCTGGCCTTTATTCATTCATATCACCCCTGGATACATCCGAAACATTCTTTTATTATTTATACTCATATGTTAGCCGATTTCAGCAGATTGTACAATCATTCGTGGTTTTTCAGCAAAACCTTCTGTGAGGAATTGACAAAGAGATGAACTTTTTAGCTCTTCCGATGGAAATCAACAGGTAAAAACAAGGCTCTGTTAAACCTGTAAATTGATTTCTAATACCCTGTTGATTGTAGT
>NZ_JBALSS010000036.1:0-37074 GCF_036967045.1 Bacillus sp. JJ1609
ATTTAAAATGCTAAAAGACGGTTTTGTCTTTTAGCATTTTAAATGGTTGTTTTTTAAACAGACTGATAAAACGACAAAGCAGGAACCTCATTAATCGCAATTAACTTAGAAGCAAAGTCCTTCAATAAAAGCTCTCGTTCTTCTTCTGACAAACTCTGTACACCCCAGCCTACAAATGGCTCCAGCACTTCAAATCCACAATAAAATAGTTTCTCGTGATGAATTGAATACAAGCGCTCTAATAAGGGGCCTTTTCGCGACCCTTCCCCATATTCATCAGGTGATCCACCGGTCGTAATGGACAGCATTGCCTTTTTCCCTTTTAGTAAGCCATTTTCGAACCGATGGCCGCCAGCATAAGCGAATTTATAAGCTAATACCCTGTCAAACCAGCCTTTTAAAATGGCTGGAGGATCCGTCCACCAAAGCGGGAATTGGAAAATAACAAGGTCCGCCCAGTTTATTTTCGCCTGCTCGTCAGCAATATCCTTGGCAAACCCCTGTGTATCCGATGCAAAGGACTGTTCCACGAGATAATTAAAGTAATCGGGATTTTTCATTTGCAAAAAGTCTCCCCGGCCCCCGACCGGATTAAAATTCATTTCATATAAATCTGATACCTGAACAGAATAGCCTTGCTCCATCAATGTAGTGACAGCAGTATTTTTCATAGCTGCATTAAAAGACTTCGGTTCAGGGTGCGCAAACACGATTAATATATTCACTTGGACATCTTCCTTAAAGTTTTTTCTAAAACTGTTTTTGTAAAATATCTTTTTTTTGGATATCATTAGAAAATGTCTAATATACCAATCTAGAAAGAATTTAATTAAACCTCAGGAAACAAACGCTCCACTTCCACCTTCAATTCCTCCAGCAGCGGAAAAGACGATTCCACGTCGAGGCTCTCAATGACATTCCTGTAATACCACGCCTGCTGCTTCCGGCCCCGCTTGAATCTGCTCCAGACTTCCTCTCCATCCCTTTCAACATCCTGAAAAATCGACCTTACATTATGAAGCTTATCAGCACAGGCAACTACGCGAATGTCTTCAGGAGCTGTTTTTAAATACTCAATCGTGTGCTCTTTCCGTTCCTCCCAAGATAATGATTTATCTGGCTCTGAGCATCCTTCCACTATTTCGGCAACTTCTTTTCCAAATTCACTTTTAATATCCTCTAATGTAATCTCTGTATCTTCAACCGTATCATGTAAAATTCCTGCAGCGACCAATTCCTCCTTATAACCCGCTTTTTGCAAAATCAACCCTACTGCTGCCGGATGGGCGATGTAAGGGATCTTCGTACTTTTCCGGTACTGGCCTTCATGGGCCACTGCTGCCATCTGCAATGCTTTATCACTTAAATTCAATTATGCTTCCTCCTATTTCAGCCTGTTAAAGGAATAATATTCGCTTTCTAATAGGAAATCCCTTCCTAACTTAGAATCATAAGAAAAGGAAGAAGCATCACTGCTTCTTCCCTGCGTCTAATTCCATTCCTAGCTCCACAAGCGATTTATTTATACGCCACACATAATATAGGTGATGGATCAAGTCACCATGGGACTGTTTCCTGGTTGGAGCAAGCCGCTCAATCTGTTCCCGTTCTTTTTCCAATCCATAAACGGTTCCATCGTTTTCATCTCCTTTTAGAAGTGAAATGATTAACTCAATATTAAGCTCCAATTTTTCTTCGATTTGCTTAAAACTGTCTATCAATTCATCAGGGTAGTTAAATCCCTTCCGATAGGACGACGCGACCAAATGTTTCGCATAATAGTTGATCGCGGACATCACCGTAATCCACCTGGTTATAGTAGCATCACTCGGAGACCCAGGAAGGTGCAAAAGCGATTCGGCCTCATCCATAATAATTTTCAACTTTTTGTCTAAGTTGATCCCACTCTTGGAGAGCTCCTTCACGTTCACTTCTTCTCTAAAACTTTTTACATACTCTGTTACGTACGGTTTTAATTCCTCTAAATAATCATTTACAGTTTCTGATACCTTTGTCTTTGTTTTTTTCGGAAAAATAACCATCGAAACACCAAACGCAATAGCAGCACCGGCAATTGTGTCAAGTACACGAGCACTCATCAGTGAAAAAGTGATTCCTCCTAGCAAAAGGTCGTACATAAAGGCAATCAGCATCGTTATGAACAGACTCATCAAAGTGTAGGATGTTTCAATAAAGTAAAATGCTAAGAATACTACAACAAAAATCATGATGACTTCGAGCTCAGATTGACCAGAAAGAATTTTAGCCATGACAAACCCTATCACAGCTCCAGCTACGGTGCCAACAGAGCGCCTGACTCCCTTGGTGTAAATCCGGCCAATCGATTCTGTACCAAGCAGGACAATATACGCTGTCAGCAAGACCCAGTAAGGCTGCGCGGGAGAAATGAACTGGCCAACAATGACCGATAATATACCTGCAATCAACGCCTGATAGGCTTTTTTTGTTGAAGGTTTAAGACCTTGATCTTTATTAACATCAACACTTTCCTCGGAATCTTTTTCTGCCACATGATCTGTTGCCTCATCCATCTTCTCATAAATATATTTTTCCGCTTCAGCTTCTTCTGAACCCATATTTAATTTATTTTCATTTACAATAACCTTTTCGCTATGAAGCGATTGCTGGATTGTCATTGCCCCTTCAATCACATGGTTGGCTATTGATTCAATCCGGCGGATTAAAAATAGCCATTCCTCCGGTTTCTCTTCGCGATTAAACAAATCGATGATTAGGAGTCTGAGTGCCTGTACAGCCAGTTCAGCCTCTTGCAGATTCTGATTTTGATAATGATTAGCCAGAACCTCGGCATCACGGAGAGCCTCCATCACCCAAACGAGCAAGCGTCTTAATTCGTCAATTTCAAGAGCTTCAGCTTTTTTCAATCTTTGAATCGAATCAGCCAAAGTTTCAATCAACATGCCAGTGTCAAATACATATAGGCGCAGCTCTGCAGGTTTCAAGCCGGGCCAGAGCTCCTCGACATCCTCATCTTTTATATAACCAGAAACGATAATCGCATACTCCCTCAGCTTAAGGACATTTTTTTTGAGATTCTCCCTCTCTTTATCGCTCAAGCCATTTTCCTGAATACCTTTTATTAAAAGGTTAAAAGTAAGATTACTTTGGATATGAAAGGAATGAATGCTTCTTTTTAAATTTTTTGCCGTAGCTTGAAAAAGTAGAAAGTTAACCAAAAATGCATATCCGACACCTATCCAAATACCCATAAAAAACCATGGCAGCTGATCAGCTGTTAACTTCAATACGGATGAAAAATAGACCGTTATAAATCCAATTATGAAAAGTGAGAAATAGCGGACACCGAATCGAGACAAATAAAAGCTGCCAAATATAGAGAGGATTAACAGAACATCTATGTAAAATGAGTTCCCAGCAAATACAGAGCCCAACGTAATACCGATCATGGCAGAAATTCCGAGGAGTAATGTGGTTAGCTTCTTCTTATTCAATGTGTCGTCCATTACAACCATGATGCCCAGCATTCCGACTACACCTGAGACAATTGCCGGAGTGATCAGCGCAAGCCCAACTGTTCGTAAAATAAAAAGGGTTGTAAACACGGAAGCAATTAGACTGATCGTTGCTCTGCCAGCTTTATGCAAATGAATCTTTCCTGGGTCAGAAGCTAAAATTCTCCCTAGCCAGTGGTGTTTTCTATGTAAGTCCTTCATTCTGTCACCACTCGTTTCTAATGAACTAGTTTTTCATTCTAACATTCATTTATTTACTATTCCAAATTTAAGGTAAGTCCACTTTTATTTTTACCCAAAAATGCAGTATGTGAAAAGTGTATCCGCCAAAAATGGAAAGGAGATTTTATGATTAATAAAGACCCATTAAGACAAAGTTCAATAAACATCCTACCTTAATATGAGTATATGTGCATAAATCTCTCTGTTTTTCCAGAATCTTCTGCTATATTAATACTATAGAACGACTTATTTGGAGGCTGCTATGACTAGACTTACAGACCACTTGATCGTTATTTCATTTGATTGCCTTTCTGAGCATGATGTTCCTTCGCTCAGGGAGCTTCCAAATTTCAAAGATTTTATCGACAAAAGTTCATATTGCACGAAAGTCGAAACAATCTACCCTTCTGTTACCTATCCGTGCCATGCAACAATCGTGACTGGCAACCTGCCAAACCGGCATGGCATCGTGAACAATACATTCATCCAGCCAGGAAGAACTTCTCCTGACTGGTACTGGCATCGACATCATGTCAATGGGACAACCCTATACGATGAAGCTAAGTATGCTGGAATAAAGACAGCTGCCTTATTATGGCCTGTCACTGCAAAAGCGGACATCGACTTCAATATGCCGGAGATTTTCGCAAACAGGCCATGGCATCATCAGATTCCGGTTTCACTTTTTAACGGTACTCCATTGTACCAGCTTAAAATGAACTCAAAGTTTGGACACATCCGCAAGGGGCTCAGCCAGCCTGAGCTGGATGATTTCGTTCTTGAATCAACAGTCGAAACAATCAAGACAAAGAAACCAGGTTTGATGTTGATTCACTTTGTAGATCTTGATTCTCAGCGGCATATGTATGGTTTTTCATCAGATGAAGCTAATGCTGCGCTATGCCGTCATGACGAACGTTTAGGCCGGATTATCAAGGCGCTTAAAGAGGCTGGTATCTATGATCAGACAACCGTTGCAATTCTTGGCGATCACAGCGCACTTGATGAGTCTAAAGTAATCAAAATGAACGTATTATTTAGAGAACGAGGACTTATCCAAACGAATGCAGCCGGCAAAGTAACCGATTGGAAAGCTTATTGCAAAAGCTGCGACGGATCGGCTTATATTTATTTGAAGAATGAGAACGACCATGCAGCGAAAAATGCTGTTGCCGAGCTTTTAGCAGAACTGATGAAAGATAGTGGCAACGGGATCGAAACAATCATTACAGGCCAGGAAGCCAATGCCAAAGGTGCTGATGGCAATGCATTCAGAATGCTTGAAGCCGCACGAGGATATTATTTCAGCGAAGCAATTGACGGCGATTACATCGAAGAAGTAACCGAACAAGATGCAAAAACGAAGAAATATACCTACGCCTGCCATGGATACTCCCCTGAAAAGGAAGGCTACCACACCGTCTTCTTCGCAGCAGGAAAAGGAATTCGTCCAGGAATTGAAGTCCGTTCCATGCACCTAGTTGACGAAGGACCAACATTCGCGCGGCTGCTAGGCCTTGACCTTGGAAATACAGATGGTCGCATTGTAGATGGAATTTTGGATATATAGTTGGTTTCGCCTGGATATTCAAAGTCCAAGAAGGAAAATGGTCATTTGGACTAGAAATTTGAGATTAGTAAAATGATAAAAATATTTATTACTGGGGGCCAAACAATGAAAGGTTTTACGAAAGAGGAGAGCAGCTGGATCCGTTATGACTGGGCAAGCTCCGCTTATTCGATCATCATTTCGACGGCTGTTTTTCCTCTCTTCTACAAAGCAACAGCCACAAATGCCGGCGTTAGCTTGTCCAACTCGACAGCTTATCTTGGCTACACGATTGCGATTGCGACCTTCATTTTAGCATTGATTGGTCCAATACTCGGTACCATCGCCGACTACAAAGGCATGAAAAAGCGCTTTTTCACGATCTTTTTCACACTGGGTGTCACATTTACAGCAATGCTGGCCTTTGTCCCGAGCGATAACTGGCTGATGATGTTAGTCATCTATACACTCGCCGTTCTGGGATCGACCGGTTCGAATGTTTTCTATGATGCGTTTATCGTCGATGTGACCACGGATGAACGTATGGACAGAGTTTCTGCTCGTGGTTATGGAATGGGTTATATCGGGAGTACGATTCCTTTTATCATCAGTATTGCGATAATAATTTTAGCACAGACAAAGGTCCTCCCTATTTCCACCACCGTAGCTAGCCAAACGGCTTTCATCATTACCGCCCTTTGGTGGGGAATTTTTTCGATCCCTATGTTTAAAAATGTCCATCAGAAACATTATATCGAGCGCGAACCTCAATTGGTTTTACAAAGCTTCAAACGCCTGGCCAAAACATTTAAGGAAATCCGGAAATACAAGGCATTATTTTTATTCTTATTAGCTTATTTCTTCTATATTGACGGTGTCGGTACGATTATCACGATGTCTACTGCATACGGCACCGATTTAGGTATCAGCTCAACTAATCTATTAATCATTCTTTTTGCCACACAGGTCGTCGCATGGCCATTCGCGCTTCTTTTCGGAAAATTATCAGAGAAATATACCGGCAAAAAAATGCTTTACGTCGGCATTTTCATTTATGTCATTGTTTGTATTTACGCTTACTTCCTTGAAACTACAACCGACTTCTGGATCCTTGCAATGCTGGTAGCGACATCACAAGGTGGCATTCAGGCATTAAGCCGCTCCTACTTCGCAAAGCTTGTGCCAAAAGCGAACGCAAATGAATTCTTCGGCTTTTACAACATCTTTGGAAAATTCGCTTCCATCATGGGGCCGCTTATGGTCGGTTTGACAGCACAACTGACAGGCAATTCAAGCATGGGCGTCTTCAGTCTAGTGATCCTGTTCGTTATCGGTATGGTGATCCTTGCCTTCGTACCAGAACCAGAAGCAGAAAATCAGGCACCTGAAATCGTATAGTGATTAGCCTCTGGGATTCCAGAGGCTTTTTCATAAATTTTGAGTTTAAGAGGTGTTCTTACATGAAAAAGATCAAGCTAGTTCTATCAATAATTAGTGGTCTCATTCTTTTATTTTTGATTGTCACCCTGTTTAACACTCTAACTTTAAAAACACTTCAGCCTGTCCCCAAAACTTTTGGAATGACAATAGACGAAGATAAAGCAATTCAAAACCTCTCCACAGCCATTACTTTTAAAACAATCTCCTACCAAGATCGAAGCAAATTTGACTTTACTGAATTTGACCGTTTTATATCATTTTTAAAAGAAAGCTACCCTCTTGTTCATGACAAACTCGAATTAGAAATGGTGAATAAGTATGCCCTTGTTTTTAAATGGAAAGGAACAGATTCCAGTAAGCTTCCGATTGGTCTGACTAGCCATTATGATGTCGTGCCTGTTTTGGAAGGAACAGAGACTAAATGGGAACAAGGACCTTTTACAGGATTGGTTGTTGACGGAAAGATTTGGGGACGCGGCACGTTGGATGACAAAATTGGGGTTATTGGCATTCTTGAAGCAGCAGAAAACTTGCTGAAAGAAAACTATAAGCCCGAACGAGATCTTTATTTCATGTTCGGATTTGATGAAGAAATTGGCGGAGACGAAGGTGCAAGCAAAATTGTCAGTGAGCTAGAATCCAGGGGAGTTAAATTTGAATACGTTCTCGATGAAGGCGGCGCGATTGTAGAAAACATGGTGCCAGGTGTCAGCCAGCCTGTCGGGGTTGTTGGTATATCCGAGAAAGGTTCAGCAACGGCAGAGCTGACGATTGAAGGAAGCGGCGGCCACTCTTCCCAGCCGAGAAACGAGACGAATATCGGCAGGATTGCCAGAGCAATTGCAAAGCTTGAGGAAACCCAATTTCCTGCAGACCTGAAAGGCGCTGGAGAGGAGTTATTTAATTTTGTAGCACCAGAAATGAGCTTCGGGATGAAATATGTATTTGCCAATAAGACGATTTTTGAGCCAGTAATTGAAAAAATATTATTAAAGCAGCCTGCATCAGCCGCTTTAATCAGGACAACAATCGCACCAACGATTTTTCAGGCCGGAGAGCAGTACAATGCACTGCCGGAACAAGCGACTGCAATTATTAACCTTCGCCTCCTGCCAGGAGATTCATTGGACGATGTGAAAAATTTCATAGTAAAGACGATAGATGATGAGGATATTAAGGTGACAATCACCGGCAATGAAGCATCTGGCGTTTCTTCTGTAAATAGCTGGCATTTCAAAGCCATTCAGCAGAGTGCCAAAAATGTTTATCAGGACGCTGTCATCGCGCCATACCTCATGTTCGCAGGCTCGGATGCAAGGCATTATGACATTATTGCAGAAGATACCTATCGTTTTTTACCGGTACAGCTAACATCCGAAGACCTGAGCAGGATGCATGGGACGAATGAGCACATTAGCATTGAGAACTACCTGAACGCTATTAAATTTTACATGGAGGTTATGAAAGAAAGTAAATAGAATCATAAGAAAAGCTCAGTTTGACATTTACATTTGTGCTGAAGAATATGAATTTAAATTGATATTGGTATATAAAAAAGCAAACTCGCCTCAGTAATGACGAGTTTGCTTCATTTGTTTAATCGATTATTATTGACGGCTTTTAGTTTAAGAAGACATTTAATATAAATTCTTAATTTAGTTATCTATTAGGTCTGTGCCATATGAATTGTCGATTGCACAAAGCCAATTTCCTGAGGAATTCTTTTTAAAAACATATGTCGCTCTTCTATCCATTGAATACTGTTCCTCATTTTTATCAGCATCCAAATATGTTTGGGAAAGGACTAACGCAGTATCTCCTGCTTCTAAAATAATCATTGCCCCCTGAGTCGGCACAAGACTATTATTGAAATACTTTGCAATGGCAATAAATGCTTTTTTAATCTCCGCTTTACCACTTGCAATCATTCCCGGCTTTACAACCAGGATCGCATCATCGGTATAGTAATTCATTAGCGTATCAAAATCTTCCTGTTTTATTGCAATGTCGCACTTCTTAATAACTTCTTTTAGTTCGTGTTCCAACTCTATACCCCCTTGCTCGCTTTTTATCTATTATTTATATCATTCCAACTATATGCCCCTTAACACAATAAAAGTAACTTGCTATCCATTCTCAATTCGCAGAACTAGCTATGCCTAATATAATCTTAATTTCACTACGTTTTTTACGTACTCGTTTAAATCCTTCTTTCAAATCTAATATGTATACTGTTCTGCCGATCCAAATTCTTATGATAACGACTGAAATTTAATCGGTCCCTTTATACCCTTCTCTTCAAATTCAGTGCCATTTTTGTCCTCATGACCCATGTGTTCCCTAGACCGAATTCTATGTATTTCATTATAAACCCCCTATCAAATAGCACTTAGATAATGTAATTCTCTCAGAACTCTATCTTTTCCTCTTTTAATAAATGCAGCGAGAAATCAAATATTGTGATAGCAGAAGATTACTACTTTTAAACTATTTTTTTCAGCACTTTGGTCTAAAACTCTCTCTGAATTAATATTCTATTACAAAGAGACTACGTGTCTTTTAAAAAATAATGATATAGGGGAGAATACTATGTTCGCAGTCCATTTCTTCGAAAACAAAAACCAGTTATTAACTCAGCTGCTGAGGACCGTGCCAACAGAAGGCCAGGATTTAAAAATCAAAGGCCGAAAAGCAAAAGTAACTAGCGTCACAACCATCGATGAAAAGAATATCCACGTACAAGTAGCCCTAGAAGCCATCGTTAAAAACAAACAACCACTTGACCTAACAAACAAGAAAAAAAGATAAAAAAAGTTTGCTCATTTTGCTTTAACACATTAAACCGCCGGGGGTCAGACCCCCGGCGGTTTAACGCATTAACGCACTGGGGGTCAGACCCCCAGTGTATTAACGCTTTAATTTATTAAGTTGCTTTCTTTAGCATTGTACCGAGTATCCATCCGTATAGAGCATGGGCGCTTATCCAGAATAGGAATGCGTATATGCTGGTGATTTCGGGGGTTCTTTCGGATAACATGGTGGTTGGATATAGGAGCACCCCGACTGCGATGCTAAGAAAGACTGTGAATCTCTCCTTCCTCTTGATCCCCCAAGCTTTTTTCAGCATGTAAGCTTGGATTGATATAGCTAATAGAATAGAAATAACCAGATGAATTCCAAATTCCCCCGCCTCTGGGATTTCATAGTTTTTTAGCACAGGAACATATTCAACATTCAGCAGCAGTAAATATACTTTCAGATTTGTTATGTATTCTACTATTTTTAAAATGAGACCCAGGATCACCCCCGAAATGATCCCTGCCATCCCTGCCTTAACTATTTGAGCAAAATTCAACTCATGTCCCTCCTCTCGAAAGCAATTTCAGGTTTGAAGTTCCATTTCCAATCATTTAAATAATTTATTCCATTTTATCATGATTATTTTCTCGAATTAACCTAAGCAAAGCCTAAAAAAAAATATTAGAAAAAATGTTATTTTTTTCAAATTATGCAAAAATATTTATTTTTAATTATTCTCTAATTATAATAAATAATATAAAAATTACTTTTTTAGGAGGTAGATTTTGAATACATCAATCAAAATTCCGCTTAGAGAAATCTCTACTAAATTGAACAGCTTAAAAGAAACTCTGGCTAACCAGAGATATATTGCAGATGAAAACAATTATTCTATTAATATAGATGACTCTCTCCGCAATTGGCGGGAAAATCTCATAATGATATTCGCGAGCTCTATCAATGAAGACTTAAATAAAACTTATGAAAATTTAAAATTTTGGGGATTAGATAGTGTACATCTCCTAGTGAATTTGGAGTTGCCATTGGATCTAGCAATTGAAGAAGTTCGTTTTTATCGAAATACAATTGGTGAAATTATAAAAGAAGAAGCAATTAAATATAACTTTTCCCTTCCTGACTTTTATGAAATCATTTCCCGCTTTGATTCAGTCGTTGACCGGGCTGTATATTGGCTCAGTTTATCTTATTCTAACACCTATGCCTCAAGAATTTATGCCGCAGAAGCAACAGCTCTAGAACTTTCCATACCAATCGTACGTGTAACTGAAGAAATTGGCGTTCTTCCGATCATTGGTGATATCGATACGAAGAGATCCCAGGAACTAATGGATAAAGCATTACAATATGGTACTGGTCTTGACTTACAACATATCGTCATAGATTTATCCGGAGTGCCCATCATTGACACAATGGTAGCAAGCCACCTTTTAAGGGTAATCGATGGTCTTAAATTAGTTGGAATTAATGTGATTGTAACGGGAATCCGCCCAGAAATCGCCCAAACCATCGTTAACCTTGGGATTAGGCTGGATGGAATCTCGACCTTCTCTAGTCTGCATCACGCGATAAAATACATTCAAAAAAATCTGCAACCTGAAATGCATCCTTAATTTTAAGGATGTTTTTTCTTTTTTATCGAGCTTTCACAGCACGAAAACTACTATTTCGCCTTTCGAAAAAGATGCTACAATATGGTTATACCTAAATCTAAAAGGAGCTTGAGTGATGATACATAACATTGAAATAAAAAATGAAAATCTGCACGGCTCATTTAGTAATGAATACGAACCTATCCTAACTGTACAATCTGGTGATACCGTCAGAATGCAAACTCCTGATATTGAATGGGGCTATTCCAAATCAAATGGAGAAGAAAGAGTTTTTTTCAAATCCAAAGTAAAAGAGGCAGACCCTCGTCATCCGATGATCGGTCCTATTAAAATCGCTGATGCTAAACCGGGCATGGTACTCGAAGTAAAATTGAATGATATAGTCCCTGGCTGGTACGGAAAAAATTGGGCAGGCGGGAAATCAAGCTGGCAAAATGATAACCTTGGCTTAACAAATTCAGAGAGAATCCGTCTGGATTGGGAATTAAACACAAAGACGATGACAGGTACTACTCATATCGGTATCCGACCGTTCCATGTTAGCCTCAACCCTTTCATTGGATTAATGGGGGTTGCTCCTGCAGAAGCGGGTGTGCATGTTACCTCTCCTCCCCGCTATTGTGGAGGAAATCTTGATTGCAAAGAACTGGGCAGAGGAAGCAGCCTCTTTCTTCCAATCGCAGTTGAAGGAGCTCTCTTTTCTATCGGTGATGGACATGCTGCTCAGGGAGATGGAGAAGTATCCGGCACTGCGATAGAATGCCCAATGGATTTAGTCGATATCACCCTGATCTTAAGGGATGACCTTCAGCTCACCATGCCAAGGGCACTCACTCCATCCGGCTGGGTTACCTTTGGTTTCAATGAAGATTTAAACCTTGCAGCCGCACAGGCTCTTAACGAAATGACCGAATTAATACGTGAAACCTACCAAATTGAAAAAACAGAAGCCTTAGCCCTTGCAAGTGTGGCAGTTGATCTGAGGGTCACACAGGTAGTTAACGGTGTAAAAGGTGTCCATGCAGTTTTACCACATGGTTCAATCCGATAAAATGGGTCCCTGTTCAATCACCGGAATTGTGATAAAACAGGGGCTTTTCTTATTAAACGATCAGCATACAGTTATCCTGGTCCTCTATATGCTTAATGACATCAACCAGGCTTTTTTCTGCCATTGATTTCAGCCGCAGCACATGTTTTTCAAAACTCAATGTTTCCGTTACTGGATTGGGGACAATGATACATCTTAACCCAGCTGCCACTGCTGCTGTCAGTCCATTCAAAGAATCTTCAAAAGCAATTGCATTTTTAGAATCGATTCTCAAATCTGTTAACGCTTTTATATATAATTCCGGTGCTGGCTTTACTTTTTCAACATCATCTCTAGTGACGATCACTTCAAAATAGTTCAATAACTCCAACTCTCTAAGAAAATGAGTGACCCACTCACGCGAAGAACTAGAAGCGAGACCGATTTTTAATCCCAAAGCTTTTGCTTCATCCAAATACTCCTGTACGCCTTCACGAGCCTTTGCTTCCACCATTTTAATTTTATGTATTGAATATGCCCTCTTCTTAATATCATCAATGTTACAGCTTTCGCCAAGCTTTTCCTTGATGTATCCATACAAAGCTGTATCGTCTGTACCTATGCATTTTGCAAACTCGCTGAGTGGCAGATCAGCCTGATAAAAGTTCATTGCTTCCTTGAATGCCTCGTACCAGGCAGTTTCCGTATCAATTATCAGTCCATCAAAATCAAAAATAATCGCAGAAATCATTGTAAACCTCCCTTTCCTCATTAATTCAGACGATTTTTAGGCAGAAACGTTTCATGTATCTTTTAAAGTATGAAAAATGATACTCGTTGATAATTATTCCATTAAATTACAAACGGAACTAGGATGATCGTGAAAAAGCTTTTTTTTACTGGGGAAATTTTTATTGAACTTTTTCTGAAATGCAATAAAAAAAATCTAGTCGAGGACTAGATTTTTTTCTTTAAATCTTCTCTTATCATTTCAATCAAGTCATCAGTCAAATTCGCTGGAAAAGATGTTCCTTCCTTAAAGACCCAGGCGTTCACCATTTCTAGGTCGGATTTGTTAAAAGTAATACTGTAATCTTCATTTTGATGTGAAAAATCAGCTGTAACATGTTCATCACCATTCGATTCATCATCTATGATCAGGTTCTTCATTTCATATGGCTTCAAGGTTAATCTCCTTTTTATTAATAGGGTTAACCATAAAGTTTTGTTTATTCATTTTTTAGAAAAGGCTTAAATGCTCACTTCTTCAATACTCCTAAGTAGGACTCCCAAGGCCCAACATCCAACATGTATCTTTGAGCCATTACCCGTACAATTTGAGAAATATGGGTTAAATCATGAACAACCCAGGTTGAAATCAATTCCCTTGCCTTCACTTCTCCGAATTCAGGGTGTAATCCCGTCAATTCAAGCTGCTGTTCATCTATGATTAGAGAGTTTAGTTTAGCTATATTTTCATTCCTTAATACTTTAAATTCAAGGAACTTAGTATTCATTGAATAAGGTGCACTTTCTTTTAAATGGGCAAAGCGATCAAAGGCAGGAAATAGTTGCTCTTCTCCTTCTTGTAAAATGGATTCAAGCCTGGGAATCCAATTGGTTTTCTCTGCCTCAATGAGATGATCAATCACTTGAGAGGCATTCCAGGTTCCCTCACCTTCGTTGCATTGCAGCCATCCATCAGAAAGATCCGATAAAATTAGCTCCATTGTTTGAGGCGTTCGTTCCAGTATTTCAATCGCTTCTTTAAGGTTAAAATTCATTTTTGCAACTCCTTACTTTATGAATCTTGTATGGATACTGAATCGAATACTAGTAAAGAAACTGTCCGATACTATTCTTTTCGCGAAAAATGGTCTCTATATAAATCTTTTCATCCTTAAGGGGATAAAAGCACCTGAGCCATATACTGACTTAACAGTTCCATCCCTTCATCAACCTGCTTTGACTTGCCTTCCTTGACTTTAAATTTACTTAGCTCAATCTGCAGAAAATCCTCAATTTTCCTTTCAAGTTTACAGTTTACGGATAAAATTAAAAAAAGTTTTCAGTTTAATTCAATCATATTTCCTAAGCTGTAATACAATGTCACACGGCTGTTCTTTTTCTGAAAAAATATAATGATATGATAGACTTGTCTGATTTATTTTATAAAAAGAGAGTGAAAACGATGAATATAAAGCTTGCTGTAGAACAGCTGAATATATCTGGCATTGCAGCCAGCGAAGAAGAAGTCTTGAGATGGATTAATGAAGGGAAAATCAAGGCTGAAATACCACAAAGAAGGAACGCATCATACAATATTAATCCTAAGGATCTCACCGGTTTCATCATTCAACAGCATACCGAGAGCCTTACTGAACAGCTTGAGAAATCCAAACATGAAAACCGAAAGCTTTCAGATGAACTAGAACTTTTAAAAACCCGTATACATATTGAACAATCAAAGGTCAGAACACTGAAAAAAATGCTGAACGCCCAGATCGAAGCAGCCGGGACAAATTCTTTTCATTATGAAGAAATGTTAGGATTAAACCCCGATTCTAACGGACTGGCTCTTAAAAAAGAGTTTAAAAAACTCCTGAAAGCGCTCCATCCCGACCGAGGTGGCGATGAAAGGCTTTTTAGGGTGTTTAATGAGCACTATGAGAATTTGAAGTAAGCTCGGTAAAATGATTAGAAACAGCAGGATCCCCTGCTGTTTCTTTTGTCACTACTTACTTTTATAGAACCTGTCCCTAACCCTCTTCAAACGTGAATGGTAATTCAAAATATCAAGTCTCGCCTTCTCAGCTTCTGGAGCGATGGGCCTCAAGTTTTCAATATCCCAGTAATCAATGATCACATCAAGCACCTGATCGAAATATTCAAGCGGTCCATAGTTTGCCTCTTTTGCAATGATTGCCATACGATTATCAAAGTCTGGCATTACAGCACCTGGCATTTGGAAGTTCATGATAACCTTGCCCAAGTAGTAGCAATAATTCGGCTCTAACTCGAGATGGTATTTAATCACATCTCGATAGAAAGCATAATGCAAGGTTTCATCTTTCGCAAGGCGCCTCAGAAGTGAAGAAAGATCTTTGTCATGCGGACCAGCCACCTTAGCGACATTGTAGTAAAACACCATTGTCGCAAGCTCCTGCATAGAGGTATAAACCATTGTCTCGAAAGGCGTATGGAAGTTAGGATTCCAGCCATTTTCAAGCGTCATTTTATGTAGTTGATGAAGCCTCATAGGATCGACATTTCTAGTAAGTAAGAGATAAGTTTCCAGCAGGTTTGAATGCTGATCCTCCTCCGCTGTCCACGTATGGACAAAATCCTTGATGACTGTCAAAGAACCTTTAAAGGTCTGATCTAAGTACGATGTAAACCAAGGAAGGTTCACCTCGGTTAGAAGTGCTGTTTCTATCGCTGTGATCACTGGCGCAGGCAATGTTACCTGACTTTCATCCCATGGCACTCTCCTAAAATCCATACCCTTATCCCACGGCAGAAACTCATGATAACCCCAGTCAACCTTCTCAGCACGCAGCTTATGCTCCTCATACAGTTCCATAATCCTAGGTTCCAGTCTAAAATCCAAATGATTCGTTAACAAAATAGCCCCTCCATCAATTTAACGCATTAACTCGTTGGGGGTCAGACCCCCGAGGCGGTGATGCGTTAAAGCGTTTGTTCGCTAATTAATAAGTTGGTATTATGACCTGTTACTAAATTTATTATATCATATTTTTCTGAACTTTACTTTGATGAGTCTCTGTTATTAAATAAATAGTACCTTTGGATTATGGTTTTATGAACAGATACAAATTGTCCATAGAACCGGTAATGACTTTCAACTTTTGTATGTAAAGTACATTAAATCCTTCAATTCAAAATACCTTATAGAGAATAGCAAAGATCACACCAAATCAGCTATAATAGAATGGTTTTTCTAATACAGATTCTAAGGAGTTAATCATGACAGCCATAAAAAAGATCACCCCCCAATATGACCCCTGGGAAGCCTATATGGATATTGAACAATATGGCAAACCTCAGCTTACTAATATTGAATTCACTACCACGACTCTTTGCAATATGCGTTGTGAGCATTGTGCGGTAGGTTACACTCTTCAACCGAAGGACCCGGCAGCTCTTCCTTTAGGATTGCTTCTGCAAAGGCTAGATGAAATTCCAAAATTAAGATCCTTAAGTATTACCGGTGGAGAACCGATGCTCTCGCTTACATCAGTAAAAGATTATGTCGTTCCAATTTTAAAGTATGCTCATGAAAGAGGTGTACGTACACAAATTAATTCTAATTTAACTGTGGATTTAGCTCGATATGAGTTAATCATTCCCTATCTAGATGTATTACATATTTCACACAACTGGGGAACCGTCGATGATTTCGTCGAGGGCGGATTCGCAAGAATGGAGAAAAAGCCAGATTATCTACAGCGGGAAAAATATTTTGAGAGAATGATAGAAAATAGCAGAGACCTAGTAAAGGCAGGAGTAATGGTATCTGCAGAAACAATGTTAAACAAACGGACATTGCCTCATTTAGAAAAAATACATAATCAAATCGTAAATGAAATGCTCTGTCAAAGACATGAGGTGCACCCTATGTACCCTAGCGATTTTGCAAGCAATTTGGAAGTGTTAACACTAGAGGAAATCAGGTCAGCCATCCATCATCTGCTCGATGTCCGAGATGAAAATGTTTGGATGTTATTCGGCACTCTGCCATTCTATGCATGCAGCCATAACCCAGACGACCTAAGCCTTCTGGAACGTCTGTATAACAGTAAAAATGTAACGGTACGCAATGATCCAGACGGCCGTTCCCGTTTGAATGTAAATATTTTTAATGGCGATGTTATCGTTACCGATTTTGGCGATACACCGCCACTGGGAAATGTTCAAACTACTAACCTGCAAGAGGCCTTTGATAAGTGGCAGGCATCCGAACTGTCCAAAGAGCTAAGCTGCCATTGCCCAGCTGTTTCGTGCCTTGGTCCGAATATATTAGTTAAAAATAGTTATTATAAAGATTATGATTTTAGTAAACTTCAAAATAAGATCAGCAAAGAAAAAGCTGGCAGCTTGTAATTATAAATGAAATAAAATAGAGCGATGCTTTCAGTAGCATCGCTCTCGTCATTAGTAGAATTGCGCATCTTGTGTTATTGGCGATATTCACCTAAAAACGAAAAAATCCCAACTCCTTTTAAAAGAGTTGGGATCTTTATTCATCTACTTATCAATACTCCATATCCTTCGTAACCCCGCCAACACCCCAATACTTCCCAGGCACTTGCTGGACAATCACCCTCACCTGCTCAGGCTTCACATCAAGAGTCCTAACTGCAGTATCCGTTATACCAGCAATCAGCTCCCTGATCTTCTCATCGCTCCGGCCCTCAAGCACCTGAACCTGAATAATCGGCATCCCTTTCCCTCATTCCTTCACCGCATTACACCAAAGGGGGTCAGACCCCCGCCGCTTCACCGCGTTGCTCCACCGGGGGTCTGACCCCCAGTGCTTTAGAGTGTTAAAATCCTAGTAATCTAGGAATGAATAATGTCGTCTGATCCCAGTAAGTAACCACGAATAGCATAACAATTCCTACTAGGAGCATTGGTGCGACGGCCTTAACTAACCGTTCGAATTTCACTTCCGCTATGGATGATACGATGAATAGTCCGGTTCCGACTGGTGGTGTCAGCAATCCGATTGTAAGGTTGATACAGATGATAACGCCGAAGTGAATCGGGTCGATCTGAAAACCTGTTACCAATGGCATGAACACCGGAACGAGTATGATCAACGCAGCAATTCCATCCAGCAGCGTACCAACAAACAGTAAGAACAAATTCACCAGGAGCAAGAACACAAATGGATTATCTGAAATGGACAGCATCGAGTTTGCAATCAGCTGCGGAATCTGCTCAAACGCAATCAGCCAGCCAAATAAATTGGCCATGGCAATCAGGAATGTCACCGTTGCTGTACCAATTACCGTGTTAACAAGGATAGGTCCAAGATGATTCCATTTTAACTCCTTATAGAAAAATAGTCCGACGATAAAAGCAATAAAACTTGCTACGGCAGCAGATTCCGTCGCTGTAAACGCTCCACTTAAAATACCAACGGTAATGACGATTGGCACTAAAAGCGCAGGCATAACTTTTATAAAAGAATCCCATATTTGCTGAAAGCTAGCCCTCTCACTCCGCGGAAAATTATGCTTGATGCCCATGTAGGCAATTAATGCAATAAACCCAAGCCCGAAAATAATTCCGGGAATGATACCTGCCATGAACAGTCCGCCAATGGATGTACCGGAAAGAGTACCATAAATGATGAAGATCATGCTCGGCGGAATAATCGGTGCCACAATCGATGATGCAAGTGTGATTGCCGAGGCAAATTCCCGATTATATCCTTCCTTTTCCATTTCAGGAACCATGACCTTGCTCATCATCGCTGCCTGAGCGTTCGCAGAACCTAGAATTGAAGCAAGGAACATATTAGCAATGACCGTAACATATGCAAGCCCCCCGCGAACATGGCCAACTAGCGTGCGGGCAAATAAGACCAGCCTGTTCGTAATCCCGCCTCTATTCATTAATTCCCCTGTTAGCATGAAGAGCGGAATCGCAAGCAGCCCGAAGTTTTCCATTCCAGAATACAACCGTTGAGGTGTCGAATCCAGCAGCATAGTATTGCCTGTCACTAAAAAATACACAATTGTCGTCATCCCAAGGACCAATGAAATCGGAATGCCTATTAATAAAAATAGAAAAAAGGCAGCAACAACCAGAACCATCATAGGGCTTCACCCTCCTTCGAAACCTCAGAAACATGATTAATGTTACGACCCTTAGCAATTTCCAGAAGATTACTGATTAAATGAATGGTTGAAAAAAGTAGGCCAATCGGTAATATCGAATACGGAATCCACATCGGAAGCAGGATTGCACTCGACTTTTGGATCGCTACTGTTGGCGAACTAATCCATTTAAAGCAGTAAAACAGCAGTAATGCCATAAAAAGAAGCATAAAAACATGGGCAATGATTCCAACTACCTTTTGGATGCTATTTGGCAGCAGATCTGTAACCAGCGTTACAGATGCCTGTGTTTTATACTTCAAACCAAGGCTGCCACCGATAAACGTTATGTAAATCAATAGAAAAATTGATATTTCTCCTGCCCAAAATAGGGGCACTTTAAATAAATAGCGGAAGATAACTGCAGCAGTCACTATAACCGCCATTGCAAACATGAGGATAATAGCCAGTTTCTTTTCGAAACTGGCTACCAAATTGCTTAGGTAGGTCACGTATTTCCCTCCAATTACTTGCGGAATGTGTCCATGAATTCTTTGATTAAAGGATCTGTTGAACCATACTTTTCATCGAATTGCTTAATATACGGCTCGAATAATTTTTGATCGATTTCATAGATTTTCATACCACTGTCGCTAAGTGTTTTCTTAAACTCTTCTTCTTGTGCTGCACGAGTTTTTGCAGAATAGTCAGCCGCCGCTTTAATCGACTCATCAATAATCTTTTTATCAGCATCTGACATCTTGTCATACTTCCCTTTATTCATCATCGCTACAGCTGGCCAAACCATGTGGTTTGTTACAGCACCGTATTTGGCAACTTCATAATACTTATTCGTGATAGTTGCATCTAAATCCATGTCCATTCCATCAATAACACCTGTCTGGATTGCAGCGTATACTTCAGGAAGCGGCAATGATTCAGGAGAAGCTCCCATAGATTTGTAAAAATCCTGCAGCGGAGGGCTTGGCGTTACACGGAAAGATAATCCCTTCATGTCTTCAGGTTTTTTTACTTCCTTATCCTTGAAAAGCATAACTCGGTTGCCAGCGAAAACGTAATCCAATCCTTTAATTCCCTGGCTATCCAAAGTACCAAGAATCTTCTTTGCTACTTCAGTGTCCCGTGCAGCGTTTGTAGCTTCCAGGTCTTCAAATGCATAAGGCGCAAACCACGCAGTAAAAGCCGGAGCACGTGAACTCATGTAAGCAGCTGTAATGAAACCGAAGTCAACAGAACCTGAAGAAATCTGCTGAACCATATCTGCTTCAGTCCCTAACTGGCTTGACGGGTAAATTTCAACCTGCATCCTGCCATCAGAACGCTTGTTAAGCTCTTCTTTAAACTTCTCAGCAGCCTTATGCCACATATGATCAGTTGGGGTAATATGCGCAAGCTTGAAAGTATATTTCTCACCAGATCCTGCCGCAGGCTTTGCGTCCGTGTCACTGCTGCATGCAGCAGTCGTTAAAATTAGCACAAAGACTAAAAGTGTAAGCCCTAAATTCCTTAATCTCTTCATTTCTCGCACCCCTTTTTCTTTTTATAACACATGTAAACGCTGTCATTATGCTGGATTACAATTTTCCCAAGCTGTCTCTACTGTGATTATAGTCACTTTTTTTGGGTAAAAGTGTAAACTGCTTAACATAGAAATGTGAATTTTATCATTATATTCTGAATATTTTAAACTTAAAAGAAAGCACTTAGTTATAAAAACTAAGTGCTAGATTTACAGGAAAAAGAAACGCTGCCAAGCTCGGCAAATTGTACTAGGATCGTATCCTTTGGCTCAAACGAAATCGCCTCAGAAACCGCACCACTCAGAATGACATCTCCCTTTTTAATTCCCTTGTCCACCTCACCGAGTTTGTTCACAGCCCATGCTACCGATGTTGCTGGGTGACCGAGCACAGCAGCGCTCGAACCCGTTTGGACAACCTGCCCATTTTTCGACATCACCATTCCAAGCTGTCCCAAATCTAATTCTTTAGGGGACTTCCACTTGCTGCCGATCAGGAATTTTGAAGAAGAGCAATTGTCAGCAATGACATCTGCCAGCGTGAACTTAAAGTTCAGGTAGCGGCTGTCGATAATTTCAATTGCCGGTGCCACAAATTTGGTAACCCGGAGCACATCTTCTGCCGTAACATCCGTTCCCTGCAAATCCTCTTCGATAAAAAAAGCAATCTCTGGCTCTGCTTTCGGATGGATGTAGTCAGAGAATTCTAAAGGCTCCCATTCAAGCGCAAGCATATCGTCGGTCAAATACCCGTAAATAGCTTCATGAACACCCATCATTTCCTGCTTCGCCTTGCTTGTCAAACCAAGCTTCAAACCGATTTTGCGTGCCCCATCTTTTTCCCGTCTCTCTATCAATTTTTCCTGGATTGAATAAGCATCGCTAAAACTCATATCCGGATATCGGTCCGTCACCTTCACGACTTCACGACGTTCTTTTTCAGCAGAATAAAGATATTCTACTATTTCAAGATCGACTCCCTTTGTAATCGTCATTCCCTACACCTCCAGCTTTCGAGCTTTTGCCAATTCCGCAGCCACATCAAGGATCATATCCTCCTGGCCGCCCACCGCTTTCCTTTTACCCAGCTCAATTAAAATATCCCTTGAATCAATGCCAAATCTTTGCCCTGCCCGTTCAGCATGAAGCAGGAAGCTAGAATAAACGCCAGCATATCCTAAAACGAGGCTTCCTCTATTAATTTCCTGAGGCCTAGGAATCATCGGTCCAACCGTATTTTCAGCCACATCCATCATTTTATAAATATCAATTCCCAAATTGACGCCCATTCGATCCAATACAGATAAAAGCACCTCTGTCTGCGCATTACCTGCTCCAGCTCCTAGGCAACGGATACTGCCGTCGATCCGTGTCGCACCCTCTTCAATCGCGACAAGCGTGTTAGCAACAGCCAGCGACAAATTATTGTGCGCGTGGAATCCGACTTCGATAGACAAGGACTCTTTTAAAGCAGAAATTCTCTCACGGACTTCATGCGGTAAAAGCGCTCCCGCAGAATCGGTCACGTACACAGCCTGCGCGCCATAGCTTTCCATTAACTTCGCCTGCTCCACCAATTTTTCAACCGGAGCCATATGCGCCATCATCAGGAATCCCAATGACTCCATGCCAAGCTCCCTTGCCATGCTGATATGCTGGGCCGAAACATCCGCTTCAGTCACATGCGTAGCAACACGAACGAGGGTTGCACCTAAAGAGCGCGCCTGTTTTAATTCGTGAACCGTGCCAATACCAGGAATCAGCAGCACCGCAACCTTAGATTGCTTGCACTCGTCAACAGCCGCCTCAATCAGCTTCATCTCATCAACAAGCGATTTCCCATATTGCAGCGTCGAACCGCCCAAGCCGTCTCCGTGGCTCACTTCAATATAATGCATGCCGGCATCATCCAGCTCACGAGCCACACGGCGTACTTGATCCTCAGTATATTGATGCTGCATTACATGACTTCCGTCACGCAAGCAAACTTCAGTAATTTTAATCTGCTTGTCACTGTTTCTCTTCAAAAAATTCACCCAGCCTTTCGGTAAGACACTTTTTGATACTAAACTTAAGGTAAAAATTCAATCTAACATACTAGACGCTTTTAACATTCTGCTTCTCAAGCATATGGCAAGCAAAATCCTCAGCCACACGAGTTGCAGCAGCCGTCATGATGTCGAGGTTACCTGCGTACACAGGGAAATAATCCCCTGCCCCTTCAACTTCAAGGAACACTGTCACACGGTTTCCATCGAACATCGGCTCCTGCTTCAAGCGATATCCTGGCACATATTGCTTCACCGTTTCGATCATTTGCTCGATCGATTTTGTTATTGCAGCTTCGTCCATATTTTTCACTTCACAATAAATCGTATCGCGCATCAGGATTGGCGGCTCTGCAGGATTCAGGATGATAAGTGCCTTCCCTCTATCCGCTCCCCCAACTTCCTCAATCCCTCTGCGAGTGGTAATTGTGAATTCATCAATGTTCGCACGTGTTCCTGGTCCAGCGCTTTTGCTCGAAATTGTTGCTACAATCTCTGCGTAGCTCACATCTGCTACAGAGTTGATTGCGTAAACAATTGGAATCGTTGCCTGGCCGCCACATGTGATCATGTTTACATTCTTCTCATCCAAATAAGAATCTGTTTTGACAGCAGGACTGACAAAAGGTCCTCTGGCTGCTGGAGTGAGGTCAATCGCCAGCTTGCCTAATTCTGTAAGCACCTTCGCATGCCTTACATGCGTTTTCGCCGAAGTTGCGTCGAACACAATATCAGCTAACTCAGGGTTTTCCTTTAATGCTTCAATTCCATTATGGAAAGCAAGATAGCCATTTTCCTTCGCACGCTTAAGTCCATCAGATTCAGGATCGATTCCGATCATCGCCGACAGCTCGATGACCTCACTTCGTTCAAGCTTATACATGAGATCGGTCCCAATGTTTCCAGAACCAATGATTGCCGCCTTGATTTTCGCCAAATCTCACACCTCCTACTCAAATGTGACAGAAACAGAACCAACCTGCCCAAACTGTGCCGTAACCGTATCGCCTTCCTGCACAACAATCGCAGCAGATAGCGCTCCTGGCAGAATCAATTCGCCAGCCTTTAATGAGATTCCGAATTCATGCAGCTTGTTTGCAAGCCAGGCAATCGCATGAGCAGGATGTCCTAACGCCGCAGCACCTGAACCTGTCGCGATCATCTCGCCATTTTTGGATAAAATCATCCCCACACTACGGAGGTCGATGCCATCGATTTCTGCCATTTCATCTCCCACAACGACCATCGCAGAAGAACCATTGTCTGCAACCGTATCAACTAGTCCAATCTTCCAATCAGCAATGCGACTGTCGATGATTTCCAGCGTCGGCACGACATACTTAGTCGCCATCAAAACATCCAGGAAAGTGACATTAGGACCTCTTAAATCTTCACCTAAAACAAACCCGATTTCTGCTTCAATCTTAGGGCTGAGCAGATTGCTCACCTTCACCTTCGCGCCATTTTCCACCTTCATATCATCAAGCAGATGGCCGTAATCAGGCTCATCAACTCCAAGCATTTTTTGCATCGCTACACTCGTGAGTCCAACCTTTTTGCCAATGACAGTGCGCCCCTCGCTAAGCTTGCGTTTTAAAACCTCAAGCTGCACATTATAGGCATCAGTCACAGTCAGGTCATCGTACTGCCCAGTCAGCGGAGCCACAGCCTGTCTGCTGCGCTCAGCCTCCAAAAGCGTATCCGCAATACGTTCAATTACGTTGTTCATGCAATCACCCTCCTTTTATCTTGAAACTTATGAAAAAGTGAATCGAAACTCTAGTTCGTGTAAAATTTGAATAAATAAGTCTTAATTCACCAGTTGAAGTCGTTTTTTCACCAGTTGGAAAGAATTATTCACCAGTTGCAGCCGTTTTTTCACCAGTTGAAAACAATAATTCACCAGTTGGCCTCTTTTTGACTGTAAAATAGTGCTAAACTCTACACTGAGGCCAACTTATCATTAATTGTATTGATATAATTAAACAGACCCTAACTACAAATAAAGGTCAGCATCTTTTAAAGCTTCATCGTAATCGTCTTCGCCTCGGTATAAAACTCGAAGCTGTGTCTTCCGCCTTCGCGTCCGATTCCGCTTGCTTTTGAACCGCCGAATGGTGTGCGCAGGTCACGATAATACCAGCAATTGATCCACAGCAAACCAGAGTTTACGCGGGCAGCAACTCGGTGTGCACGGCGCAGGTCATTTGTCCAAACAACACCAGCCAAACCGTACATCGAGTCATTCGCGATTCGCACCGCATCGTCTTCTGTTTTAAAAGGAATGACAACCAATACCGGCCCGAAAATCTCTTCCTGGGCAACGCGCATTTTATTGTCGACATCATATAAAACAGTAGGCTCGTAGAAATTACCCTCATTAAGGTCAGCAACACGCTTTCCGCCAACAGCAAGCTTCGCGCCTTCAGATAACCCAATCTGCACATATTCGTCCACCGTCTCCAGATGGCCCTTCGATACAAGCGCACCCATGTCGGTAGACTCATCCAGCGGATTGCCAACCTTAATTTTCCTAGCTACCGCTACAAACTTCTCCAAAAACACATCATAGATGCTTTCCTGAACAAGTAAACGAGATCCTGCCAAACAAATCTCACCCTGATTTCGGAAAATAGCTTCAATCGAACCAGCAACTGCTTCATCCAGATCAGCATCCTCGAATACGATGTTCGCAGACTTCCCGCCAAGCTCAAGCGATACTGGAATAAGTTGTGATGCTGCATTCTGCATGACAGTACGTCCAGTTGTGCTGTCGCCGACAAAAGAAATTCTGCGGACAGATGGATTGCGGGTCATCTCAGTCCCAACTGAACCGCCAGGACCGGTAATAATATTCAATACACCAGGCGGCAACCCAGCCTCATTTGCGATTTCACCCAGCATTACTGCACTCAATGGAGTGTATGAAGCCGGCTTCACAACAACCGTATTACCAGCAGCCATCGCCGCCGAAGCCTTCCATGTCATTTGCATAAATGGCAGGTTCCACGGAATAATTAAGCTTGTCACCCCAGCAGGCGCATATTTTGAATAAGACATATATTTAGCCTGGTCATAGTGCTCATGATTGATATAGTTCGCCATTTCTGCGAAAAAACGCAGATTCGCTGCAGCACGCGGAATGTCAAAGCCGCGGCTTTCCTTGATCGGCTTTCCAACATCAAGCGTCTCAACGAGCGCCAGCTCATCAACCTTTTCCATAACCAAATCAGACATTCTGCACAAGATTTTTGACCTTTCTGCAACCGGCATCTCACTCCACACTCCGCTTTCGAATGTGCGCTGCGCCACGTCGATTGCATGCTTGGCATCCTCTACACCGGCCATTGCCACGGAAGCAAGCTTTTTATTCGTCGAAGGATCAATCGTATCAAAGCTCTCACCCGAGATCGCATCCCGGTATTCACCATTGATGAAGAGCTTCGCGTCCTTAATTACCTGTGTTTGAGTCAGATTCATCCTAAAACAGCCTCCTCATCCTCTACTTCGACTACCATTTCAACTTCAACTGCATTGTTAAGCGGAAGCTGGGCCATCCCAACAGCTGACCTCCCGTGCTTGCCTCTTTCCCCAAACACTTGGACAAGCAAGTCGGAAGCACCATTCATCACCTTCGGCTGGTCGGTAAAATCTGGCGAGCTATTCACAAAGCCAAGCACCTTAACGATTCGCTTCACCTTGCTTAGTTCGCCAACTTCCTGTTTTACAACTGTCAGCAAATTCAGCATGCACTGCCTTGCAGCATCATAACCAACCTCAACCGAAACATCCTCGCCTAATCGACCGCGGTATTCATTCGTTCCTTGGCCTGATGTAAAAATCAGGTTTCCTGTCCTCACACAGCTCACATAATTCCCTGCCGCAGGGCGGGGAGCAGGCAAGGTCAGGCCTAATTCCTTTATTCGTTCTTCAGGTGTAATCAATGCCTTTTCCATAAAATCAGCTCCCCACTTTTACAGGAATGTTCAAGAATTTCAAAGCGTTTTTACCGAGCATCGCATCTGTCTGTTCCTTCGAAAGACCAAGCGTGTCGTCAATCACCTTTCCAGGAGGAACCTCCCTCAATAGGAATGGATAATCAGATCCCATGATGATTCGCTCATGTCCGAAATTCTGGAGTAAGTAGTTCAGATTCACAGGCTCATTTACTAATGAATCATAGTAAAACTGCTTCGCGTAATGGCTCGGCGGCTTATCCAGCAGACGCAGATGCGGCCAAACCTTCCAGCCTTGATCCAAACGCGGCAGCAAGTAAGGCAGCGCGCCTCCGCCATGAGCCAAACAAATTTTCAGCTTAGGGAATTTATCCATGATTCCACCAAGAATCAAGCTTGCTCCAGCAAGTGCAGTCTCACTCGGCATCCCAACTGTATACATCAGGTTGTGGCGCGGCATGCGCTCCTTGCCAAGCGTTTCCCACGGATGGATGAACAACGGAACATCCCATTGCTCCGCCATTTCAAAGAATTCGATAAAACGAGGATCGTCAAGATTGACGCCATTCACATTTGTGCCAATTTCAATCCCGCTCAAGCGCAGCTCATGCTTACAGCGGTCCATTTCGCGAATCGCTACCTCAACATTCTGCAGAGGGACAGCACCAAGCCCGATGAATTTTGTCGGATACTGGTTACAAAGATCGGCGATAAAATCGTTCTGGACGCGTGCTAAAATTTCCGCTTCCTCAGCCGGAGCCCAGTACGAGAAGGTCACTGGAATCGGTGAAAGGACCTGCATGTCGACCCCTTCACGTTCCATATCCTTGATGCGCTTTTCAGCATCCCACACCTGGTCTGTCACCTCGCGGAACACCTTGCCGGCAACCATGATGTTGGCACCGCAGGCACATGTCCGCTCAAGTGTTGGCCACTTCTCACCACTGAAACGCTTCGTCAGCTCCGTGAAGTTTTCCGGAATAATATGAGTATGAAAGTCTACTCGCATTTCCATTCACTCGCTTCTGGTGGCATTTGATAGCCGCAGTTCTTGCATTTTCTTAGCTCTTCATCACCGTTGAAGCTGGCAATCGCTTCCTTCACCTGAACTTCGATATTCGTTAGCTGAATGGTCGCGCGGTGCATTTCGTGGTCACACTTATCGCAGAACCATACGAAATCTTCAAGCTCGCCTTCAGCACGGTTCCGCTCAATGACAAGACCGATTGTATTCGGCACACGGTGTGGTGAGTGCGGCACATTCGCCGGCAGATGGAACATCTCGCCTTCTTTTACCTCCACGACTTCGCGCTTGCCTTCTGCATTGATGACCTCAACATAGCAGCTGCCTTGGATTTGATAGAAAATTTCCTCGGACGGGTCAACGTGGAAATCACGTCTCTTGTTCGGGCCGCCCAGCAGCATCACCATCAGCTCGGCATCCTTCCAGATCACCTTATTGTTCACCGGCGGCTTAAGCTGATCTCTGTTTTCCTCAATAAATTTCATAAGATTAATAGGAACAAATTGACTTTTCATATTTCCTCGTCTCCCTTCGATTCTTGTAAAATTTTAATAGCATATTTTCTAGTTTACGTAATATTGTTATAGGAAACTTATAAAGTACCCAATTCCCAAACGTCTGACATAATTACTCCGCAACCTCAGCACAGCTGCCCTTAAGGGATTTTTGCATATGCACCACTTCATCCGCTAAAAGTGAAATCCGCTGGAGCAAATCAGCATCCACAATCTCGTTCTCTCGGTTAAAATGATCATAGTTCGCGTACACATAGCTCGGGGCCACAAACGCCCGGAAGTAGCCTGCTATCGGCTTCAGCTGATTCTCGATAACAAGAAAATGCTGATAAGTGCCCCCATTGGCGACAAACCCCATCACTTTATTACGGAAAGCATCAGGATGGATCAAGTCAATCAAATTCTTCAGCACACCCGGGATCGATCCCTGAAAAATTGGCGTTCCGATAATATAGAAATCCGCATTCGAAACCTTTTCAATTACCGTCTTCGTATCCTCTGAATACGTCGAAGGGTCGCGTCCATCACAGAACTGGACATCGTAATCCATCATATCGAGCATTTCTACCTCAATGTCCGGATACTTCTTTTTCACATCATCAAGCACTTTACGGACAACGATGCCTGTTTTGGCACCAATGATTGTGCCTGAGATCCCCAATAATTTCATCTCGTACCCTCCTATGCTCTTAAAATTGATACCAGAGCCAGCCGTCAAAAATAGCTATCCAAAACAGCCGGGCAACTCACTTTCCAGCCGAATTCCCAACCGTCCAACCCAACAGGGTATTCGACAGGTGAACCTCTCCTTCTGAAAGCAGCTGCCGGATTCTTGTCGAAGAAATCGGGCTTCCTTTTGAGCAGCACACTGGCTTCGTCTCCCGCACCCTGAAGTACTTTTCCAGCAGAGCAATATCCCCAAGCCGGTCCTTCCCAAATCGGAAATCACCGCCAACCATGATTTCAACTGGGTTAAGCTTCGCTAAAGTGTCAATGAACTCATAGGCACTTCGCCTGGCATATATGTCATCGAACCTTGCAACCACTGAATGGTGAAGTCCAAGCTTCTCCATTTTTAAAAGCTTCTCTTCCACAGTCGTCAGCATCCTTACTCCTTGAAAAAACACCCTTGGCGGAGGATCAAATGTATACACAACACTTGGCACCTTCAGCTTTCGGCCTCTTTGCACCGCCTGCCTAATGACAGCCTGATGGCCTCGATGGACGCCATCAAAGGCACCAATGGCAACAATCGATTGCGGCAATTCCAAAGTAGTGTATAAATGAGCTTTCATTTGACCTTCTCCTCCTGTGCTCCGAGCTTAGTTTGTAAGCGCTTCCTTATTATCCAGCTGACATCCCTTTAACGCTTCTTCAACCATATCGAGTTTTGCCTGGCGCTTATAGTTGTTATAGAAAATTCCTCTCTTGCGAATCGGGTCTCCTGTGTAATAACGCTCATACTGCAGCAAACGCTGGCCGAATGCCTCGCCGCACAGATCCCATGCAAGTTTGAAAATACCTACGCGCTCCAGCGAAGATACGCCTTCACGTCCAACATAGTAATTATCAATTGAATCTCTTAATTCTGCTGCGTCAAAATCAGCACCTGTTGGTGACATCAATAATCCGCCAGCACCCACAATCTGCATAACTTCAATTGCTCTTGGATACATTTTTGGCAGCAAGCCGCGGATGGTTTCAAGTGCCACATAATCAGGCATCGCTTCACCATGCTCTGTAATCGTGTGCTCGTATTCAGCAACCTTCAACAACGCTCTGATGGACTCAAGTGACTGAGCAAGCTCACCAAGCTGATCCTGGACATTCAGGTATCCATCAACACCAATTGTGTCAGCTACTTTCATCGCAACCTGTGTAGCAAACTCCAATTTCACAAGACCCCTTACGCCTGATTGGTGTGCTGGCTGTTGTCCTGCACCTGTCATCGGATACAGCTTGTTGGCAGCCTCGACATTGTTGTAAAGGAAAACTCGGTCCCAAGGAACGACAACATCATCAAAAACAAGCAATGCGTCCATTTCTTCGAATCTTGAAGCAAGCGGATGATCAAAGAATGAACGAGTTCCATCCTGCATCGGTTCACGGCAGATGATGCGCAGGCCCGGTGTTTCAATCGGAATTGCAAATGCAAGTGCGTACTTCTCATCTCCAGGTGCGAAGCCAGGGAATGAGTAAATGATCACTTCATCTGTGATTGGGGCAAGTGTCGCAAGCATTTTTGCTCCTCTTACTACCAATCCATCCGGAGTTTCTTTCACAGCACCCAGATGAGTAAACTCATCCTTCTGTTCGTGAGAGGTCTTGCTGCGGTCATTTTGAGGGTTAATGATCGCATGTGTTAAGAAGATATCGTTATCGCGAAGATATTTATAATAGTTGCGGACATTGTCAGCCCAGTTTTTATTGTATTTTTCAAAGAACCAAGAATTGTAGTACATGGAAGTCACAACAACATTCAAGAAATCAGGTGTTCTTCCCATCAGTCCAAAGGTTGCTTTGGCATAAGCTTCGAATACGTTGCGGCGTTTTACAAGATCTTCATAGCTCTTAGGCACAAGAAACGCGTTGTTGACTCTCTCCCCTGTTTCCTTGCACACATGAGTGATCTTATCCTGGAATTCCGGATCATACTGCATATCATACAGCCTTGCAATTTCAAGAATAGGCTGCTTGAACACCGGCTCCTCAAACAAATTTTCTACTTTCTTTCCAGAAAGCCAAACCTCAGGTTTACGTGCTTTAACTGCTTCGATATATTGAGCCCCAGTCCTAATTCCCATATACACCCTCCTGATAAAAATTAAATGAAAATTCAATTTGAATTGTAATACTAAATTTAGAACGTAACTGTAGCCTAATTAACGTTTTTTTAAAATTAGTTTTCTTAAAAATCTAAATTGTCTAACTTATTGTAGAAATTTAACTTTATTTCACCTATGATTATAGTAATTAACAATCATGGCAAAGCTCCATATCCAAAAATGTTTTTGGGAGGTAATGGTATGGTTACAGTTTATGAGGATGTATTCCATTGGGAGGCCTATTTAAAATATGGAACTCGCCAATTTTTCAGGAAAAAGGAATACATATACCAGCAAGGAAACAATGGTGAAGGCTTCTATTACCTGCATAAGGGATTAGTTCGAATCGTTACTGAAACAGCCACCGGTAAAGAAAATATGCTAAATATAGTTATTCCAAACCAACTCTTGGGCGTCCAGTCATTGGATCAAAAAACTCATTTCACTACCGCAATCGCGGTCAAGGATTCCGTCGTCTATCACTTCTCTGCAGACGAATTCAGGAAACTGATGATTTCTCATCCAGAACTCTTCAAACTTTTTTCAAAAAGCGTCATTCATAAAATGAAAATCCTTTTAGACCGGATAAATTTGAATGCGCTTACATCAGAACAAAAACTCGCAGTCCTTCTTCATAATATCTGCGACGAATTTAAAAATTACGAAATCCCAATCAGCCAGCAGGACCTCGCCTGCTGTACAGGGCTCACACGCATAACTGTTTATAAAGTCCTCAAACAATGGCAGGAAGCAGGAGTCGTCGATATCCAAAAACGAAAATACTATATAAAAAAACCAGATTTCCTAAGAAACCTGGTTGGCTAAGCCATCTATATGCATTTGTTCGCATTATAATCAGTTCTGCTTTAACTACTCCTTCGGTTTCCTGGCAATCGCCCTGACTTTTTCGAAATCCTTAACCACGATCTCACGTTTATTAAGCTCTATGTAATCTTTTTGCTTCCATTTCTGAATGATCTTGTTCACTGTAATCCGGGAAGTGCCAATGTACTTGGAAAAAGCAGTCTGATTCATCGAGGCATTCCCGTTTTCCTCGATAAGTTTTAGCAAATAAAAAGCCATCTGCTGCTCGACTGGGCTATCAAGGTGGGCAATGATTTCTGCAAGTGTCCTAAATTTATAGATAAGCGAATCAGTATAAATCATAGCGGCATCGGGATGATCCTTGCAAATTGTCGCAACAACTTCATCTGAGAAAAAATAAATCCTCGATGCACACGTCGTTGTACCGCTTGTCAAATAAGTCTCGCCGTGAACACCATGTTCACCAAACAACATCCCTGGCGGCACGATGTTGATGATCCGCTCATCCCCATGATCCGAAAGAAGCGTAACCTTAATTTCACCCTTTTTCAAATAATAAATCCCGCGGCCAGCCTCCCCCTGGTGATAAACAACCTTATTCCTCTCCACATCAAATACCTGTCCATACGACAAAAAAGGCTCCCATAAATAGCGAAGGTTTTGCATGTTATCACCTTTCTATCTGTAAACACAAACTTTTTTAATTATTAAGATAATTATAACAAATTTATTGAGAGGCGTATTTAAAAAAGTATGCTCTATTAAATTTCACCAAAAGGAACCAAAAAGGTCCTTCAGCTCAATAAAGACATCAAAAAAAAGTGCGTTTAATCCTTCCTGGATCAACGCACCCGAGAGAGCAATAATAATGTATGACTAATACAATCATGGAATTTGGTTGCTTGGAACTTACACAGCTACCCTTTAAAATCAAATTGACGTAATGCTTGCTGGACAGTACCAAATATTTGTATTAAGGTAAAATCCATTGCGAGCTGAACATTACTTTGGGCAAACTCAAGTCTTACTCCCGTTACAATAGAGCGAACACCAAGCAAACCCAGTACGGTACTGGTTCTCAATTATTTTCCATCTACAATTTCCTTAAAGATTTGATAAGATCGCTTTTGTTTTTCGGGGTTAAAAATATAGGAAACAGCCATGAGTTCATCTACATTATACATCTCTTGGAAAGCTGTTAACTGTGCTTTTACTGTTTCTTTACTCCCAATTAATGCCACACTGGACATTGATGAAGCTACTTCTTTCTCCTGTTCGTTCCATAGGTGATCCATGCTATCCACTGGTGGCTGCATTGGTGTTTGTGAACCTCGGACAACATTTAGGAAAAATTGTTGCGTCGTTGTATATTCTTTTTTCGCTTCTTCATCTGTTTCAGCTGCAACCACATTTACACAAACCATCATGTACGGAGAATCCAGATATTCAGAAGGCTGGAAGCGATTGCGGTAAATAGAGATTGCTTGTTCCAAATATCTAGGGGCAAAGTGGGCGGCAAACACATACGGCAGCCCTAATTTAGCCGCTAAATACGCTGAGTCTGTCGATGAACCTAATATATATAATGGGATTTTAGTACCAACTCCTGGATACGCTTTGACATAACCTTGTTGTTCTTTTGATCCAAAGTATGTAAGCAAGGAGTTGATGTCGTCAGGAAATGTATTCACAGAATCATTCTGTGAACGTCTTAAGGCCCTTGCCGTCATCATATCGGTACCAGGTGCTCTGCCAAGTCCTAAGTCCAAACGGTTGGGATAAATGGTTGCCATTGTTCCAAATTGTTCGGCAACAACTAATGGAGAATGATTAGGCAACATAATCCCACCAGATCCTAAACGGATGGTTTTAGTATGTTCCAATGTATGCTTAATTAAAATGGATGTAGCTGAACTTACAAGTGTTGGGGAATTATGGTGTTCTGCAATCCAATACCTTTTATACCCCATTTCCTCAGAAGCTTTTGCTAAATCCACCATCGAGTCAATCGCATCTATAGATTCCTGCCCTTGACGAATAGGGGCAAGGTTTAAGACAGAAACGGGTATATTTATATTTATCATTTCTTTTATTTCCTTTCAAATCAAGATATATCACTATACTATCAATTCTCGGTTTAGAAACAAAATTGTATGCTTAGAACGACCAAAATCTTTTGTGGAAATTGATTGAATATACCCGTTTAATTTAAAAAGATTGTCAGAAAATATCCTTTAAAGTCGAATATGCCCCATTCTTTCATCGATATGTTAGACTTATATAAAATCATATTTATCTTGGGATTATTCGACTTTTCTTAGTCACCCCTTGTGTAAGGGAAGGAGTATAAGAAATGGAGAAAATTAGTGTATTCCTGGACGACTATCGGAAAGCACCCGCTGGCTATGTTTTAGTCGAGACTATCGATGAGTGTATAGATCTGCTGCAAACATTTGATATCGAACATCTCTCGTTGGACCATGATTTATTAAATAAGACTAAAAATGGTTTTATGCTGGTTCAAAGGATGGTTAAAGATAAACTATATGCAAAACGCATAACTATTCACTCTGCCAATTCAGTTGGCGGGAAAGCTATGTATAATTGTTTGAAACAAGCACAGCACGATCTAATAATGCCTACTGCCATTATTGTAACCTTAAGACCACTACCCCTCAATTTCTTCCCGCCAAAAGTTCTGCAACATTATTTAGAAATACAGTAAACTCTTCTATTAGAATTTCATCCAGATATTTAAATACAGCTATATTATTATAGTAAAACTACATTAAAAACTATATGCCTAGATTTTCTTCCATTGCTAATAGAGACAGTAGTTAAGATGAAATTTATTTCTTAAGGAAACTTTAAATTTAGTGTGGCCCTCGTTAGCATTAAATTTTGTTAATACTTGTTACACGATCCTGCCCCTTAACATTCATAACTCTTGATTCACGGATTCTCATCCTTCATAAACAGGTAACATAACAACAATAATATTGAATTAAAGTTCATGTTGTCAGAAACATATTAATGCTTTAATTTCAAGTTATAAACTGTATAGTGATTATAATTGGATGATATAAGGGGAATAGAATTGTGAAGGAAGAATTACGTTATATAGGTGAGAAAATCGTTGAAAATGAGTTGATTTTAGCCAATAAAATTTATCAGCTTGTTGATTCTAAGTATACACAAAGCTTAAAAAATTCTGGTGTCCCTAAGGTTGAGCTATTTGAATATAGGGGAGAACTAATCATATATTTTGGACAGGCATAGTTCGAGGACAGGGATTTAATTCACAATAAAGTTATTGACTGGGGTAAAAAGGCTACCGCATTTGCGATTCGATATGATGTTTCATTAAGTAATGCATTAAGGGCCGTTTCTTATTATAGGACAGTGATTTGGGATGTCTTTACTGAAGAATTGAAGAATAAACAATTTGCAGCCGTCACATTGCTCGATGTATCCAAGATTATTGACCCTTTGCTTGATAAAGTTTTCAGTGTTATTGGTGAAGTATATGAGAACAGAAGTAAAGATTTAATGAAAATCGCTTATACAGCATTAGAGGATTTATCTGTGCCTGTTGTTCCTATTATTGATGGAATTGCTGCTATACCGTTAGTTGGTGAAATAGATACAAACCGTGCCCATTTAATTATGGAAATCTCGTTAAATGAAGGAACACGACTTAATTTAAAAACCATTATATTCGATGTCTCTGGTGTTCCTATCATCGATACGATGGTTGCACACCAAATCTTTAAAATTATTACAGCTTTGAAATTGACAGGTACACAAGCAATTATATCGGGAATACGTCCAGAAATTGCTCAAACAATCGTAAGTTTAGGCCTGGATTTTAAAGAAGTTCAAACCACAGCGACTTTGCAGCAGGCTCTTAATCAATTAGGACTAACAATAATACCAAAACATAGAAATTCTAAGAATCAGATTTAATAATAGACTTAAAACAGAACAGTTTATAGTAACAACAGGGCAGCCTACGGGGCTGTTTTTTAACATTTTATTTTTTTGGTAGTTCTACAGGAAATACTACAAATGGACGGATTAATCCTTCCGGATCAATGCACCCCATTGTCCGAACAACGATTTACTTATTATAATAATATCTCATCTCCAACATTTATCTCACCTTTACGCTCAACTTCAGCCCAAACGCCAAACGATTTCAACTTCATTCTGTCCTAACCATTTAAGAGTGTCATAGTAGTTCTCGACTCTAAGGGCAAAATAACAAAAATGCAGCCTTGATTGTCTACACCATTACAGTATTTCACTTTTTAAATATCAACCTTTTTCAAGTATCCACTCTTTATTAGATTTTTTTAGAACTATATCAAAATTCCGATGATTCGGATGCATAAATAAATCATATTGAATTCTTCGCTCTTCATGAGATTTTCTTAAATAATTAATATCTGTTCCTCTTTCAGATACATCACGTATACTCCTTCTCATCAACTCGGTTTCCTCATCCGTATATAGATAGACTTTCAGGTCATACAAATTGAGATCAGTAAAGGCAACGCTCATGCCTTCTACAATATTTATTTTGTTTTGTGAAGAAATTAAAGTGGGCTTTGTATAATTCGTGCCTATTGTATAAAAATCTAAACCATCTCTCATCATATGAATGTCTCTCTCTAGAGCGAATATATTATGAGCAGCAGGATGACAAGCGGTCATTTTATCTTGATGATGTTCATTCTTATATTCATATTCGATAGAGGTGTACTTTCTAAGATGAGAGCCGATAATATATGGGTCGGTATTGATATAATTCACATTGTCATGTCCCAGTAGCTTTAAAAGATTATGTGCAAACGTTGTCTTTCCAGATGCACCATGACCTGAAATCCCGATCGTGATTCTTTTATCCTCACTGTTAATCAAATTGGCAATCTCTTTTAACACCTTTTCCATATTCGCCCCCCATTTTTTCTTTATTAATTGATGTTTGTTAACCTTCCAGTTATATAGTTTTTAACAAAATTACACTATCCCTATATATTACAATATTTTTCTATTTTTTGTTTAACTAACTGCCCCGATAGTCGAATAACAATAATGCCCACCTTGTTTGGCAGCACGATCTGGAATTCTTGCGCCCGTTAGCTGAAAAAGGAAGTTCTCAAACTTTTTATAACCCATTCTAATGAATAAATCCATTCGCCTAAAAATTATTAAATATAAAACGTAACTCTTAACTTGAAAAACGTTATCTTATTGTCACACCTCTAGAATATTTTTCAGTTTTCTTTCAAAAACTAATTACAC
>NZ_JBALSS010000037.1:0-46075 GCF_036967045.1 Bacillus sp. JJ1609
ACCTCTCCCATAACAACTCGAACCACAAATACCACCCTCGAGTTGTCTTCATCGCCTCTCCCATAACAACTCAATCCAAAATTACAACGTTTCCTGTTCAACCGCACTAACCGGTTTAGAAGAAAGCAGAAATTCATAAGAATGCAGCATAAAATCAATCGCCAGCCGCTTTTCATGATTCATAAAATCGTTCCCAAGCAGCTTCTCAAGCTTCTCAATTCGGTGATAAAGAGTTTGCCGGACGACATACAGCCGCTTCGCTGTCTCTTGCTTCGACCCATTGCAGGCCAAATACGTTTTCAACGTCTCCATCAGCTTGCCATTGTACTTTTTGTCATAGTTGATCACCGGCTCCAAGTATTCAAGCACGATTTCATTCAAGTTCAAATGACGGTTCAAATGGGAAATGAGTCGGAATATATGTAAGTCATCGTAAAAATAACTGCTTTCATGCTGGCTGCATCGATTCTGTATACGGATCGTTTCGATGGCTGTTTGATAACTGAGATGAATATTCTTTAACTCATCCACGTATTTGCCAATTCCCAGTATAGGCTTGGACTTTTGCTTGCCTACCTTAAGATCGTTTTGCACTACCTTTTGGATTCCTTCCTTCATCCGCTGCTTCCATGTAGCTGTGTTTCTTTTATTCAGAAAAATAAAAATCAGGGAATCTCTTTTTTCAATCGAAAACAACGTAAACCCTTGCTGCTCAAATACCGTCCTGAAGTAAAGCTTAAAATAGGTTAAATCGACATTTGAATACTGCTCATATGGAACAAGCTTGCACAGGCAGACGAATGCCCCCTTCGGCTTGACTGCCGGTGAATGATAGGCAAGGTATTCGTGAATCGACTCGTCGCCATACTCGCCCTCCAGCCAGCTCATCAGCCATTCCGTTTCCTCGGCCCGCCGCTTTTCCTCAACATAATGCTTCCTTAGTAAAAACTGAGCGAGAGCAGTTGCCGTCCGGTCCAAAATCAGCTGGTCAAAATCGGTTAAAGTCCTGTCTCTAGACAGAATGATCAGCTCTGCATGATTGTCACCAAGCAGTTGGATCGGAATACTTGCTAGCAACGGGGATGGTGAGCCCATTGCGTGGCTTTCGATGATATTCAAAATTTCTCCCTGCTCTTTTTCAGTTACTTTGGGGGTGAATTGTATTTCATGATTGCTGAATATGGTGATGACCTGAATTCTTAAGTATTGTTGGATAAAAGTGAGGATTTCAGTATGATCTTCAATCGTTAAAAGTTTCTTATTCAGTGCCTGTGAATAGCCTTCTAAGTCTGAAATCATTTGATATTGGTGATTGATTAGGAGAGTATGGATATCCTGGGTGATTTCTACGAACGGAACCTCTTGCTTAAAGAGAATGATCGGAAAATGGTGCTCATTGGCAAGGTCGATAATCTCAGGTGGCAGCAAGGTCGTGTATGTACCAATTTCAATGCAAAGCCCTGCGGCATTCGAATCGATTAATTGCTCGACAACGGAAAGGAATAACTCCTTGTCCTCCTTCCAGGCAAGCCCCGTCGATAAAATCAGTTCATTCCCATTCAACAGGTTTCTGATTTTCGTTACATCGACCACATGAACCCACTTCACCATCCGGCTCAGCCCATTATGGCCGGCAACAACTTCAATGTTTTCAAAGTGCTTTCTTTGTAAAAGATCATTTACAGTGAGGTAAGAATTCAAAGCAAAATCTCCTTTAATGAGTAGTTATCTTTTAATACTAGCGGAAACTTGCGGAGCTTTTTGTCGTTTTCTGTATTTTTTAAATATTTAATATAATAACTCAGTCAGGCAAAAATAGATTGATAGTAAGACATGAAAAATAGACCATCACATTTCGATGGTCTTATTTAAATATGCATTACCCATATGTACAATAATTCTTCACATAGCCTGCCCCAACTGGTTTGGCAGCACACTTCTGAAGCTCTTGCATCCGTAAATTATATAAAATTACATATCCTCAGTAGAGATAACAAAATGGTTTCATTTCAAAAGGCGAATAGTGCATATTCGCCCAGTTATTATAGTAACGATTTTTTTAAAATCTCTAAATTTTCTTCTAGAAATAAAGCATTTTTTTCTATTCCACGACGTTTACACCACCCAATACTATTGAAGGCATCTGTAAATCGATAAAAAGGTAATACAATTTCTAGATCAATTAATGGTCTGATACTGTTATAGCCTTCTTGATAGGCTTTATACAGGGAAAAATCGAAGCGTAAAAAATCACGATACAGTTTGGTAAAATCCATTTCTGTGGAACCAAACCGTACGCTTTCAAAATCGATCATGCCTGAAACTTTATTGCCATCAATAATGATATTTCCTGGACGAAAATCCATATGTATAAAGCATGGTCCATCTGGTGGAGGAAGGTGTTGCTTCATTTCCTCAAATTTTTCAATGGCTTGTTTGTATAATTGTTCATCCAAAACGTCCCTTACATCCTCAGCAAAACTATAAAATTGCTGTTCAACAAAATTAGACCAGTTCGGAAATTCATTTTGTATGCCGGTTAACACTTGCGCAGCAGGCGGACGGATAGTATGCATCCTGGCATGAAGGACCCCAACTTCAAACGCTACTGTTGGTGAAGCCTCAGATGTTAACGGTTTTCCTTTTAATTCAGATAATAAAAAAGCACCCGGACACTCCTCATCACCAGACCAATAATCCAACATTTCAGGAATAGAAACTCTTCCTTTTAAAATTTCATAGGCTTCTAACTCCCGCTGACACTTCAATTTGGTATAAGGGATTTTCAAAAACACATTTTCTCCATTATACAAAGTACATTTATAAACTGTTGAACTATGGGAATCTTCAACATTATGAATTGATTGTACCTGCAATCCAAATTGTTGAATGATACGATTTAACATTCAATTTACCCTCCTATTTCCCCTTGATAACTAGACGACAATCGAAGAACTCTTCCTTTTTACCAATAATTTTTTGCTACTGACCTGTTAGAAAAAGGAAAATACCAGTATAAAATCCATTTTAACACCACTCATATTTAAAATGATTAGTTTTTTTAAGATTCTAATAAAACCTGCTAATTCTTATCTTTTTGTTCCCCTTCCTAGTTATAGAGCTATATTGCAAAATCAATATGGTTGTACACTTACCTAACCATCACACAATAAGAAAAAGCCGCATATTCTGCGACTTGATTGTAAAATCAAACACCCATTTTCTCAAAAAGCAAATTTTGAATTATAGGGCTGATTAATCGTCTCATTTAATATCTAGCGTTTTTCCTGGGACCAATAATTAGTTTGATTGCTGTTCTATTTTCATTATTGATTACCACATCTGTAAATGCAGGAACAAAAACCAGGTTAACACCACTAGGAGCTACGAAACCTCTTGCAATCGCAATGGCCTTAATCGCTTGATTTAAAGCTCCAGCACCAATCACTTGAATTTCTGTACTACCTCTTTCCCTTAATGCGCCTGCAATTGCACCTGCAACAGAATTCGGATTCGAATTTGATGAAACTTTTAATAGATGATCCATATGAATTTTTCCCCCTGCTATTTAGTCGCTTGAGACGATTACTGTAAAGTTTATAAGTACGGTATCTTTCATCATATTCGAATTATAGCCATTCAGAACATTTGAATTTATGAATTCTCTAAGTTATGAAAAAACATTCTTTGAACTTATACCTCTAAATTTCTTCTTGAATATCACTAGAAGTCGATAAAAAAATAAAGAATGCCGCTAAGTATTAAATTGCTTTTTGAAAAAACATACAGAGCACGCATTTGGGAACATTAATATCAGTGTTATAAAAACCCATAAAATTGGTGAGCAGAAAGACAACCAACGTATCATTCAGAGGAGTTTCAGTACTATGGTGTTTCTAATATATTTATTTATGAACCCGATTGTCTTTCTTATTTTTATCAAGAAAAAGAAAAGTCTTCACATTCTCGAGATCCTCACATATTGGATGCTTGCTTCTTACATAGCTCAAAACTTTTCAGCCCTATGTTATATGAATTTTAAAACCCTTTACATACCTGAAAAATTATCATATGAATTCTCACATTTTATGAGTCGAACAATTCTCTATCCCCTGATTCATGTTTTATTTCTCGATTATTATCTGAAAACTTACACTTGGATTAAAAAAATCATTTTAATGTTTGTATTCGTCACGATCTTAACAAGTATAGAATGGTTCAATCATTTGTTAGGTGTATTGGTTCACGTGAATTGGCGCTTTTGGTGGTCCCCATCCATTTGGTTGGCTGGACTATTAGTATTAATTGGGTACATGAAGATATTCCGAATCATCTTATATCGAGGAGGTCACAGACAATGAATGTAACCTATGATTGGAATGAATGGTTCTTCTTGATCTCTACATCTGTTATATTATTGCTGTTTTTTCCGATTCGAAAATACTTTTCACCTGTCATTGTCCTTCTTATATGGATCTACAACATCGCAATCGTTTCAACGATCGACTACTTTTTAATCGCAACTCCATTTAAGCTGTATTATTTTGGCGATAATCCAACTTATGAGCTGTCTGGGGCCTTATTTCATTTATTTATGTATCCCTGTGCTTCTTTAATCTTCCAGTATATCTACGACAAGTTCGAACTTTACAGCAAAAAAACGGCTTGGTATATACTCTGTTGGACAGGCTTTTCCTTATTTTACGAATGGATTTGTGTGAAGAATAATGCATTAATTTATACCGGGTGGAAGTTACAATATTCCGTTCCGGTATATCCAGTCGCTGCCATTGTATTAATTTTGTTTTTTCACTTTGTAAAAAAGAAGGTGTTGGAGGTGTCTTATCAATAACCAAAAATCAGCCGACCAACCTGCAATTAGGCTGATCAGCTGTTTTTTTAAAGGGTAAAACATAGGTGAAACATAGGGACGGTTCTTCCGTATCAAAAAATACAAATCTTTACTCTAGAGTCCTGTTTATTGAACAGGGGTAAATCTAAGAATCTCCCTCATCATTCCTTCAAATTGGTCTGGATCATAAAAATCGTCACTCTGCCAATTGCTGAAAATCCATTCAATCAGCTCATCGGAAGAGTTGAACACTTCTCCGCTGGAATCGGCTTTCTTGATCATGTATCGTCCATTATCATCATCAATCGTCACTTCACAAGGAAAAACATTATCTCTACACTTCAAAAAATATTCCATTGTCCAACCCTCCCCTAATTTTTAAGCCCCAGCTTTTTGCTGCTTCAATAAAAGAACTGAAAAATACTTTCGCGCATCCGGCGTGAGAATCTGCAGTGTTTCATGCTCACCCTTAGAATTTTCAAATTCCACAAACGCCCCGCTTAAATTCTCGACGACATTCTTAATTCGATATCCCTTCTGTAACATAAAATCGAGACGGTCTCTCTCCTGTAAAAACTCCTGATACTCTGACAAAGATGGCACTCTCCTTCCAAATTTACGTGTTGATTGGATTAGTCGCCTCAGGAACAACGACCGGATCCAATCCCTCTTCTACAATCCAATCACGACCGACCGTAATGCCCAAATACTTCTCATCACTTGGATCTTCAATTTCTGCCTGCTTGTATTTCACGAACCACCAGTGTTTTGCCAACACGTAATAAATGATGGCACCAACGACAAATCCTACGATAAAGGAATAGGAAGGGAAATAGTAGGAAGCAACGCCGCCTATCACCCATGCAATCATGCCAGCCATGTTAATACCGTTCATTCCCCTGAACTGTCCATCCTCTTCATACAACTCCTGGACGTTCACACGTCTTTTACGCAGTACATAATAATCAGTGAACAAGATTCCTACGATTGCAGATAAGATTCCGCCAATTACAAGCAAGGCAGGAATGATAATCCCAAACAAACTCCACGGCTGAGAAATAATACCGACAACTCCTGCCAGGACGACACCTATCCAGTACGGCACTCTTGGCCCTCCGATATTTGAAAAAATCGTTGCCGCTGGAATGACGTTGGCTGAGGTATTTGTTGACCATTGTGCGAGCACAATCATTAGTAAAAGAATTCCTAAGATGAATCCGCTAGCAGCCTGCTGAAGTCCGACGATTGGGTCGTAATTCAAGACAGCCACATAAGAAACAGCTCCAATAATGACCATGAAAGTATTCACAATCGGCATCGTAATGACACTGCCAGCGATTTGCGCTTTGTTGCGCCTGAACCAGTTGCGCTCGTTTTTAGGAGCCTTAAAGTACCTTGACAAGGATGGCATATCAGCAGCAAGCGTTGCCCAGAAGCCCATGTTCGCCATAACAACAACCATAAATGCAGTGAATGCTGCACCACCTGTTACTGGGCTTTCCACCCACACCCAAATATCTCTTCCTTCTGCCATTGCTTTATCAGAAAGAGACACATACATCCAGCAGGAAATAATGATAATGATCGGGGCTGCCAGGTCAGCGAATCGCTCAATCGCTTTTATTCCCAGTGCCGTATTCACTAGCTGTACAACAGCAAATAATAGGAAGCATAAAAACCAGTTATCGTATCCATAAAGTAAATTTAAAATTCCATTAATAGCAGTTGCACCAAAATACGTATTAATCCCAAACCAGCACGATGCTGCTACACCACGGACAAGCGATGGAATATGGGTGCCAATCGTGCCGAACGGAGCCCTCATATAGACAGGAAACGAAAGTCCATGCTCAACCCCGATATCACCGATGATCGTCATAAAAATCCCAATGGCTACTGAACCAATAATTGTTGCGACAATTACCCATCCAAGCGGTAGCGTTTGAATCCCGGCTCCGCCAATTGCAAAAGCGGCTAACACTATTGCCATTCCTATCCAGATGACGGAAAAACCAAACGGACTGATGTTCCTTTCACCATGCGATATGGGCAGCAAATCAGGCGACTTTAAGTAATTTCCTTTTTTACTCATTCATACACCCCCAAAGTAAAATATACACAATTTTCTGAATTCAAAAGACAGAAGATGATGAACAATCAGGTATGTGATGACTCCTTCATTCCACCTCCTTTTAAAATCAAAATCCAAAAACAATAGCAGGTACGTATCAGTACATAACCAGCAGCAAGGGGAAATTCCCCTCGCCTTGGTCGATGGAATGATTTATTTCTTCAGGATGGCTGCCTCGAATTCGTCAAAACTATTGCAGGGTGTCTGGCAGATTAAATTTTTATAATACATTTCACTGTGTGGCAGATTAGAAAGTTAGTGACTCTGTCGTATTGGTCGTCTTGCTTTCACCATATTTGGCACGTTTCAGATACTGCCCGGCCCCTGGCTTTCCAACGAAGGTTTTATCGCGGACAACAAACTCTCCTCGAGATAAAACAGATACCGGCTCACCTGTCACCTTCATACCCTCGAACGCACTGTAATCAACGGCCAAATGGTGAGTCTCAGCAGAAATTGTTCTCTCTACAGTCGGGTCAAAAATCACAATATCAGCATCTGCTCCAACAGCAATCGTACCTTTCTTAGGGTACAAGCCAAACAATTTAGCCGCTCTTGTAGAAGTCACATCAACGAATTGGTTAAGTGAAATTCTTCCCTTCAGTACTCCCTCAGAGAACATAATCGAAACGCGGTCCTCGACGATTGGCCCTCCATTTGGAATTTTGGAGAAATCACCTCTGCCAAGCTCCTTCTGCCCTTTAAAATCGAATGAGCATTGGTCAGAACCCACAGTTTGCAGCTGACCAGTCTTCAAGGCGTTCCATAACACATCCTGATTCCACTTTTCCCGCAGCGGCGGTGACCAGACATATTTAGCACCTTCGAATTCCGGCTTTTCCAGATAGGATTGATCGAGCACCAAATACTGCGGGCAGGTTTCTCCCCATACTTCGATTCCCTTATTTCTCGCTTCGGCAATCTTTCTAGCAGCATCAGCACAGGAAACGTGAACAACATATAGCTGTGATTTCGCCAGTCCGGTAAAAGTCGCAGCCCGTTCTGTTGCTTCTCCTTCTATCTCCGCAGGTCTAGTTAACGCATGATAAATCGGGTCGGTGTTCCCCTGTGCCAGCGCCTGCTTCGTGAGGTATTCAATGACATCGCCATTCTCGGCATGAACCATGACAAGCGCCCCAAGGTCCTTAGCAGCCAGCAACGTTTTGAACAAGGTTTCATCGTCAGCCTGCAAGACATTTTTATAAGCCATGAACACCTTGAACGAGGTGATTCCCTCATCATCAATGACCGCTGGAAGCTGGTTCAGAACCTCATCATTGATTTCGCCAATCATCAAGTGGAAACCGTAATCAATCACCGACTTCTCCTTCGACTTGGCGTGCCATGTATCAATGGCATCCTGTAACGGCACACCCTTATTCGTTAAGCAAAAATCAATCACCGTCGTCGTTCCGCCAAACGCGGCGGCAATCGTCCCCGTTTCGAAATCATCCCTTGTTACCGTCCCGCCGAACGGCATATCAAAATGAGTGTGCGGGTCGACACCGCCAGGGAACACGTAGCATCCCTTCGCATCGACAACCTCTGCACCGTGCGCTGAAAGATTCTCGCCAATTAAGCTGATGACGCCATTTTCAATTAATACATCCGCCACGTACGTATCCGTTGCTGTCACGATTGTTCCGTTCTTTATTACTTTTTTCATAACTTTTCCTCCTTAAAAGAAAACTTCTTATATACCTTTTTCATCACGAACACAGCTTTTCGGGCTTTAAGAACACTTCTTATTTACCTTGTTCATTACGAGCAAAGCTTTTCGGGCTTTTAGAACGCATCTTATTTTCCTTTTTCATCACTCGCACAGCAGTTCTTTAATTAGAGTCCATCATTATTCCAGGATTCGTATACAACTCCACCTGTCAGGTAAAAAAATCCAAACCTTTAATTCCACACTACTTAATAACCGGATCCACCCCACAAGCCAGCACACCCAGCGCGGCCTGGCGCTCGTTCCATGTCATCGGAGGCAGCTCGCTCTTCAGCTCGACCATGTCGATAGCGCCATCTACCGGGCAGACAATCGAGCATAGATTACAGCCGACGCAATCTTCTTCGCGCACCTTTAGATAGCCGTTGCCATTGGAATCCTTCAGCATATCGATACACTGGTGCGAGGTGTCCTCACAGGCAATGTGGCACTTGTTGCAGTTGATGCAGGTATCATTATTAATACGGGCGACGATTTTATAGTTAAGATCAAGGTCACCCCAGTCAGAATACTTATGAACAGATTTGCCAACCAAATCCATCACCGAAGCAATTCCTTTTTCATCAAGGTAATTGCTCAAGCCCTCAATCATATCCTCGACAATCCGGAAACCATGGTGCATAGCTGCTGTACAAACCTGAACACCTGTTGCGCCCATCAGCATAAACTCAACCGCATTCTGCCAATTAGAGATCCCGCCGATACCGGAAATCGGAATGTTAATGCGAGGATTTCTCGCACACTCACCAACCATATGCAGGGCAATCGGTTTAACGGCAGGTCCGCAATAACCGCCGTGTGCTCCCTTTCCGCCAACATGCGGCACCGTATCCCATGTATGAATATCAACTGCAGCCAGACTGTTAATCGTATTAATCATGCTGATCGCATCTGCTCCGCCTTGGACAGCAGCTTCAGCCGTTACAGTGATATCCGTAATATTCGGGGTAAGTTTGACGATAACCGGAGTCTGGGCAACTTCCTTAACCCAATATGTCTGTTTCTGAACAAGCTCAGGCACCTGCCCGGAAGCCGCTCCCATGCCGCGCTCCGCCATGCCGTGCGGACAGCCGAAGTTCAGCTCAAGTCCATCGACACCAACATCCTCAACCCGCTTGACGATCTCATGCCATTTTTCCTGCTTAGGCTCGACCATCAGAGAAGCGATGATTGCGTGATTCGGAAACTTCTTCTTCGTTTCATATATTTCCTTTAAGTTGACCTCAAGAGGACGATCGGTAATTAATTCAATATTGTTGAACCCAGCTACTTTTTGGCCGTTAAAACTAACCGCCGCAAAGCGTGAGGAAACATTCAAGATTGGATCTCCAAGCGTCTTCCAAACCGCCCCGCCCCAGCCAGCTTCAAAGGCACGCTGGACCTGATAGCCCGAGTTGGTTGGAGGAGCAGAAGCTAACCAGAACGGGTTCGGTGACTTGATTCCTGCCAAATTGATACGTAAATCCGCCATACTCTTACCTCCCTTTGTTTTTTAGGCTGTTTCTGGAACCGGCTTAGACAGCAGCTGATGGATCGCATAGGCCGTATCTTTACCCTGCTGGGCTGCTGAAACGACCATGGCTTCTCCCTGTCCTTTGCCAAAAATAACATCTCCACAAGCGAAAATTTTATTATTTGATGTCTGATACGTATTCGGGTCAATTTTCACGACACCGCCTCGATGCTCTAGACCAAATTGTTCGAGCAGATCGACATATCTCGATTGGCCAATCGCCTTAATGACGGCTTCGACTTCTAAAATAAACTCCGACCCTTCTAAAGGAACAGGACGACGTCGTCCATCTTCTCCCGGCTCGGCCAGCACCATCTTCACACACTCAATGCCCTTTACCTTGCCATTTTCATCACCAATAATCTTCACCGGAGCAGTCAGCCAGCGGAATTCAACGCCATCCTGCTTGGCAAATTCATATTCAAAATCGTAAGCAGTCATTTCATCTACAGTCCGGCGATACAGAATCTTTACGTTCTCTGCACCAAGTCGAACGGAACAAGTCGCTCCATCAATCGCGGTATTTCCTGCTCCAATAACGACAACCTTTTTGCCTAAAAATTGATTGTCGATCGGTTTCGTTTTTGTCGCCTTAACAAAGTCGATCGCGTCATATACGCCATCCAAACCTTCTCCGTCAATGCCAAGGTCAGGAACCTTTGACATCCCCACAGCTAAAATGACGATGTCATGCTGGTCCATGATTTCTTCAACTGAGACATCCACTCCGACTCTTGTATTCGTCCGGATTTTTACATCAAGACTTTCAACCTGCTTCACTTCCCAGAACGAGATGCTCTGCGGCAAACGGAACGATACGATCCCATATGTGTTCAATCCGCCAGCCTTCTCCTCAGCCTCAAAAATCGTCACATCATAACCAAGAAGCGCAAGCTCCCGAGCGGCCGATAAACCCGCAGGTCCGCCGCCAACAATCGCAACGGCCTTGCCATTCTTTTGCCCAACCTGGAATAACACCTGATCATTCTTAATCGCCCAGTCAGTGGCATAGCGCTGCAGGTTTCCAATCATGATCGGTTTCGTTGAATGGTTGAGTACACATGCACCTTCACATAGCTCCTCAGTCGGGCAGACACGTGAGCAGCTTGCACCTATCGGGTTGTAAGTCATTATCGTTTTCGCTGATCCCTTCAGATTTCCAGAAGCAATCTTTTTAATAAAAGTCGGAATATCAATCCCCGTTGGACAAGCCTGAATGCATGGAGCATCATAACAATACAAACAACGATTGGATTCCTCAACCGCTTCCTGATTCGTCAAGCCTGGATGCACTTCCTGAAAATTAACCTGCAAATCCTCATACGAAATTTTCGTCGTCAATGAAGCAACCCCCTTTTAGAAAATCGACTGAAAGAGGGCTTTACGTCCTTCTTCTGTAAAGCCCCTCTGCAGTAATGATTGTTATGGTAAAAGTGCCGTCATTTCCTCGTACGTTTCCGGTCTTCGGTCACGATAGAACTGCCAGGTATCACGGACTTCCCTGATCATTTTCTTATTCATTTCACCAATGATGACTTCATCTTTGTCCCGGCTGCCCATCGCGACAAAGTTGCCTCTTGGGTCTACCAGGTACGACTGTCCGTAAAACTCTCCCATATTCCAAGGACCTTCCATGCCTACACGGTTGATCGCGCCGACATAATAACCATTTGCTACCGCATGGGCAGGCTGCTCCAGTTTCCATAAGTATTCAGACAGGCCGGCGACTGTAGCAGATGGATTCAGGACAACTTCAGCACCTTTTAAGCCTAGTAATCTTGCACCCTCAGGGAAATGGCGGTCATAGCAAATGTAGACTCCTACCTTGGCAAACGCCGTGTCAAATACCGGATAGCCTAAATTGCCCGGCTTGAAATAGTATTTTTCCCAAAAGCCGCAGCCCTGGTCACCGACACCGACATGAGGGATGTGCTGCTTTCGGTATTTTCCTAGATACGAACCATCCGCATCAATCACTGCGGCAGTATTATAGTAGGTGGCAATCCCTTCTCTTTCATAAATAGGTAAAACAATGACCACACCCAGTTCCTTTGCCAGATCCTGAAACAGTTTAGTCGTCGGGCCGTTCGGAATCTCTTCGGCAGCGTCATACCATTTCGAGTTCTGCTCAGAGCAGAAGTAAGGGCCATAGAAAATTTCTTGCAAACAGATGATTTGCGCCCCTTTATCCTTCGCTTCCCTAACAAGCTTGATATGCTTCTCGATCGCTTTCTGCTTATGAACCTCAACCGGCTCATTGCCATGGACATCATTAGAAGCCTGGATTAGACCAATTTTCACAGTATCCGACATGTTCTGTTCCCCCTCTTTTATATAAAAGTAAAGTATATGTCGTAATTTGTAAGCGCTTACAATACTCCTGAATAAACGACATTTTTCTAAGGTAATTTTACAGTATGTACTCTATTACTCTCCTTCCGGTTGTTTTCTGAATAATTAGAAACTTATTTTCATTTTACATTTTCCCAAATTCCATTGCACTATACATAATGTTAAAAAATGTACAGCATGTACTGTTCACTTTGTAAGATAAGAAGCAAAGGCCTTTCCTTTCCTTCTTTTTGTGAAGCAGAGGGACGTACCCTTTGCTTCTTTTAATGACTGGTGTTCAGTACAAAAAGATTGAAATCCGGTGTAAGATCCACTTGATTAACAGAAGCATGAGATACGTCCCCATGCTTTTCAAAGTAAATAAAAAGGATATATAACTGTTAGATTTAATCGGAACTTTTTTACATTCTGTTCGTATAAGGGTTATGGAGGTGTTTAAAATTAAAAAAAATTTGTTCAATGGTGTAATTAACATTTCACGAATATCAATGTCACTGCTTTTATTAGGATTTATGATAATTGCCGTTGGATGCTCTTCATCCGTAAAGTCTACACCACAAGATAAAAACATCACCGTTATAAAAACTGTCTTAAAGCATCAGTTCACAGGGCCAAATGAAGAGTTTATTGAGGGAATAGACAATATCCCAAAGCTTGAACAATATTATGAAAAACGCTATAAGTCTTATTTTACTGAAGATATGTATAACCGCTTTATTGCAGCCCATGCTTATGATTATCTCCTTATGGCACATAATAATGGTAAGCAAATAAACGTGGATACTGTTAGTGTTGAAAGCATTGATTCGAAAGAAGGTACTTACACTTTCAAAGTGGCAGTTTTATACGATATAGAAGAAAGTAATCAAGGGTCTGCTGAAGTATCAGGCAGAGTTAATTTCAACAAGGAAGGCAAAATAGCTGGTATTAAATACTTAGATGATGGCGGATTATCAGAAGAATTGAGAAATTAAACTAAAAGAAGCAAAAGGACGTTCCCTTTGCTCTTTTTTATGACTGCTGTTCAGCACAAAAAAATTGAAAGCTGGTTAGAGATATTCTTAATTAATAGAAGCATAAGATACGTCCCCATGCTTCCATCTTATAATGAACTTAAACTTTCAAGAAGCAGATAGAGACCTGTAAAACTCAGTAGGATGTATGTAACTATTCTAAAAACCTTCTGATTTATCCACTTGAAAATAATCTGTCCTATCAGCAAACCTAGAAATACGATTGGAATTGCATATAGACTGGATTGCCAAATCATTTTGTCAGTGCCAGTAAAGATTATTTGGGTCATTAGACTAATCATATAGATAAAGAGATAAAAAGCTAATGTAGTTGCTCTTAACTTTCTTTTTTCGGTATTTGTCCCTGTAAAATAAAGTAATAATGGAGGTCCTGGCATACCAATACTTGTTGTTAACAGTCCTGATATACCGCCAACTGCAAAATCTTTCTTTTGTGTTGGTTTAACCTTAAAATTGAATATCAACAATAAAGTCAGAATCAATAAAAGGATGCTGACTCCTAATTTAAATGCATTAAGGTTAATGCTAATAAAAATAACTAGACCAAACGGTACTCCAACCATACTTCCTATAGTCAATCTTTTTAGCAGAATGTTATCAATGTCTTTTCTTATTTTCCAAATCAGTGCTAATGAAATCACTAGAGATAAAATAATATTGATTTGTATAGCATCGTGTGGCAGGTAGAGCATTAGTAAGAACGGCGTCGCCATAATCGAAAAACCAAACCCTGTACTAGTTTGCAAAACGGACGCCACGAGTATAATACTTATGAAAATTAGTTCATTCCCCAAAACAGTCCTCCTATTTTACGATCTATTTTTATTTTATCATTATGAGGAATTTATTTGACTGAATAGGTAAATGAAATGTTAAATTCCAAAAATACACCAAGTTGCTTCCTTTAAAGAATAATACTCATAACTTTGTACAAAATATATATGTTCAAAAGGAGGTGTCTATATGCCTAATCAAAATGATAATAAGTTCAAGAAAATCCAATCTGAGAGTTTTAAGCAAGGAAAATCCCAAGAAGAATATGCTGCAGAACTTGAACTGAATAAAATGAAGGCTCAGAAAAGGAAGTAAACACATAAAATGAAGTTTTTGGCAGGATTTTGTTCCTGCCTTATTTATATCTAATTTTAATGGACTTAATGAATTATAACGATATAAAAAGCAATTCACCCATTTTTGTAAATAGTTCTCCAGTAATGATGTGGTCCATTAATTGAACTGAATGATACCATCAGCCAATTCCTATATGTCAACCATGACGCTTTCAAACTCTGTTTTTTCTTCACCAATATAGAACCATCACTCATAAGTAAAAGACGCACTCTTTGCTTCTTTTTATATTATTAGTTTGTTTCAGATCTGAGAGCTGAATTACTTAAAAACCTATCAAGAAAAAAGAAGCATGAGATACGTCCCCATGCTTCTTCCTCATTTTCCCATATACTTCGATTTGTATGCATGTTACGCTTGAGGTCGATACCAAGTTCCAATTTCAGGAAGTGCAATCAAATTTCACTCAATTTGTATGGAGGTGAAACATGGAAACCGTATATCAATCAAATTTCACAAATGTAACCGAAGGTCATGTATTCTATCGATTCCAGGATGGTGATTCTTATATAGATCATTTGGTTTCTTTTATAGAAACTGGATTAGATCGAAACGAGCAGATCCTAATTATTGAGAGCATGAGAAATCTCCCAAAGATTAGTGCGAAAATGAATTCGCTCTTTACTGTTGAACAGCAATCCTCAATCCGCTTAGTGAACAATTATGATTATTACGTTTCAAATGGAGACTTTAACACACAAACCATTCTTACTCATTTTCAAAAGGATCTTACCTTTTGTAAAAATATTACTTCATCGATTCGTACCTGGGCTCACGTAGAATGGGTGTCGACTGAACCCATTGCCCAGTTACTTACGAAAATTGACCCCCAGGCAGATGATTTTGCTATTCAGGAACGAATGGTTTCCGTTTGTGCATATTCTTCTGCTAGTTTATCTTCAAGCTTGAATGATACACTTGAGGAAGATCACAAATATATTATGACGGATGATGATTTCTCTTTATCATCATTGTATGAGAAATAGGATTTTACAAAAACACAAAAATACCAGGTGTTTACTCTCTCCTGGCATTTTTGACTTTCACTTTCATCTCATCAATTACATCAATATTCAAAAAAGCACCCTATCCAGGTGCTAAACAGAATCCTATTTATTTTTTCTCTTTTCCAGTGCTTTAACTAACTCTTCTCCCATCTGCTCAGAGGAGAATGGGTCACGACTAGTGACAATTTGATCATCCGCCCATACAGCATGTCCAGTTTTTTCAAGGTCTCCAGTTTCATAATTGCTGATTTTCCGCAGCTCCTGCTCAAGGCTAAATGGCAGGATATCCAATAGCCCTGCAGGCTCCATTACGTCAGGATAACCGGTTACCTTTTTACCAGCAACGAAACTCTCGCCATTAGGACGCTTTGCAAAAACTAACGGAGCTGGTCCATGGCATTCCGCTGCAACAATCCCACCCTGGTCATAAATGCGATTCATAATCTGATGCAAATTCTTATCCTTTGCCAGGTCGTACATCGCACCATGGCCACCAACGACTAGAACAACATCGTAATCAGCTGGAGTCACGTCTGTAAGCTTCAGTGTGTGATCAGCTCTACCAGATTCATATAACTCCTTATAAGTACCATTCGGATCATAATCCTCACTAATACTCATCTGATCAATCACTGGCTTGCCCTCAAGTGGCGAAGCTAACTCAACCTGGTGCCCTGCCTTTTCTAAAAGCAGCATCGGAGCAAATAATTCCTCGCCCCACCAGCCAGTTTCGTAATTATTTTTCTCATCTTTATGTCCACTTGATAGTACTGCTAACACTTTTGCCATTTAAATAACCTCCTCTTTTTCTACACTGTGTTTATCTTCCCTTTAACAATGCGAATTACACTTAAGTTTAATTTTCAATGATATATAATTTCCTGTAAGCTTCTATTTTCCTTCATCTAGAAACTGCCCCTTTTATCGACAACCAAAATGCCACATTCTTCGCACCTCAAAGATCAAAGGAACTTACATTTTGCATCTATTTATGAGTGGTGTTCGGCACAAAAAATATTGAGATCCGGTTAAAGATCCTCTTAATTAACGGAAGCATAAAGTACTTCCCATGATCCAAAGCACAAAAAAAGCGCACAGATCAAAATCTAACGAGTTCGTTTTTGAAATACAAAATTACAATTAGCAGATAAAATTACAATAGATTTAACAATTCAATTGAACAGAAAATCGCATTATAATTAGCATAGAAAAATGCTCCGAGCATGAAAGGCTCAGAGCGTTTTTATTTTATGGCTTATTCAACTAAAGCACCCATTAGTTGAAGAAGAACTAGTCCTACTTAACTAATTTTCTGCCATACTTATGATGCAATCGCTCCTTGCATTCATCCCAAGTAGGATTATTACCTGCTTCCCAATTGATAAATTCTAATTCGTCTGCAATTTTTCTTGATACTTTCATTGCATTTATATGGCTCCCTTTATTTCTGTACTCTTTCATAGAATTTTTGTTCTCCCATATTGTTAGTGTCCAGTACGTATCCCAACCTTCATTATTCAACGAAGAATACAAAAGACCTTCCGATTTCCTAGCTTGACTATTCGATTTCAGAGTATGCCAAATAAAGAGAGGTAACTTTCTCTTGCCTTTTAATCGAAGCCTTGTAACTGAGACAAACATATTTTACTCCCTTCAATAAAGTATTTTTTATATATTATTCTAATTTTGGGCTTGAAATTCCTTCTTGAACTAACCTGCCCCGTTAGTGCAATTAGATATTCAATAAAAAAGGCCGTTAATCCTGCTGGATCAACGCACCCGTTTTAAGTGAAAGTATTCACAGTATATGGTACTTTAGATTAACTTTTTAGCTACATAACAAAATTAAACAGCGATTGCTAAAAGCATCGCTGTTTTAGTCACTATCGTTTACATTTAAACACTTCTGCTCCTAAGTGCATCCCTATCTACATTTTGTGGTGGTTGTTCCAACCACCTGTTTTCAATCATCAATTTAACACCATCATTCCCATATTGAATTATTTCAGCCACTAACCTTGTATAATGTCCCCCTAAATCCTTTCTAAGGCTCGCGCCAATTCCAGCTCCGTATCCAGCGACACTAATTTCATTTAAACTTAAAGTATGAAACATCATTAGCTTATCTGAAAATGGTGCATCAATTGATTGAGAAATGGTTGAATCCCATGTGCTTGGTAACGGTACTCCATCTTTTACCAATATATCTCTAAACACAGTTTCATGCTTTGCTGCTATTTCCGTACCTCTTTCCATAAACTTTCTAACTTCAGGTGAGTTAGCTGTTTGGGAAAATCCAGATACAAAAGTTCTACCAATTGAGTTGGTTTCTGAATTTTTAGAGATATGTGCTAATTCAATAGCTGTTAAAGGACGATGTTTTCCTATTAAACCTGATAGGAATGATTCACTTTGAAGGTATTCTGCTTTTTCCATTGGAGCTATGGTTGGTGAACGGATAAAAGCACCCTTCTTAAGGAGTAAGTCGCACGTATTATTGTAAAGTCGCATAAACAATTGGGAAGTGGTAGAAAAGAATTCCCTTACATCGTTTCGTGCCAAAACCTCAAGTAAAGCTGCCGCAGCTGCCGTTCCAGCAGCAGCCATATATTTTATATATCGCAAGGTAAAAAGGTCTGAATAGATTCTATCAGCTTTTAAGTTTACATCTTCCTGTGTAAATCCAATAGGTATTGCATGATTTTCTTTTTCAAAGATTCGTTTGACCTCATTTACGACATAATTACAATTTGTTAAAGCAGTTTGAATAATATCTGTACTATCTGCATCTTCATTTACGTTGTGAAAATGCTGAACGATACAATAAGCCATTGAGTTCTGCATATAAGCACCCCACAAGGCTGCAACTTCCGAAGAAACAAGCTTTGGGTTATGTTCCATTTTAATGAAAACTCCTTTTATTTTTTATTATTACCAAAAGGATTAATTAAAATTGAAATTAAAATCATAAACCCTTATTGAACTAAACTGCATCGTTTGTTCAATAAGAAGAAATTCAACAAAAAAAGTGCTTGTCCTTCTGGATCAACGCACCCATTACTTGAAAAAGAAATGTAACTCGACTTTTATTGACGGGAGGCATTTGGGGTAAATAAATTTAAGTTGCTTAATTCATTATGTGATTTCAGCACTTTTTGTTCAAAAACATAAAAAAGGATAGTTTCCGATTGGTACTTTACGCGTGGGTCATACCAATAACGAAATCATTAACCCAAAATACATGGTAAAAATAAACCCTATTCCGAAATAGACTCCAACCATTGGTTTCACTTTCTTGAAACTCAACAAAATCAGGGATAAAAGTAAGAATGAAATCAGGCTTAAAAATATTGTTGAGAAATTTGAAGCAAATTCAATATTTGATGTTGTAAGAATATCCTTTCCAAACATCCATTCTACCCATTTTGAAGCTCCCTCCGATTTAACGGTAAACTCCACCTCATGCGGTGGTGATAAAGTTCCTAATACACTTGTGAAGTAGAAAATAATAAATATTATTACACTTTCTGCTTTAACCCAGAAACGCGGATTAAAGTCTGGCATGGCAAGAGACTTTTTAGCGAGGACTCCATTTATAAATGCAAATACTAATAAAGGTATAACACTTATATGTTTCAGTAACAGCATTTGTCCATATGGTAACACCCATGACTTAACATAGTCTTTAAGCTCAACCACATAGATCATAAGAGTTGCACCACTTAAAATAATTACCAATATGCTCATAACCCCAAATGGTGTAAACCAGTGTAAAAACTTTGCCCATTTTTGTTGCTCATTCGAAAACCAGGCAACATGAATCAAAATCCCCGTCCAAAGGATAACCAATAAGTAGTGTAAAGAGTGAGCAACAAGGCCATTCCAAAAAGATAACGATGCGACGTGACTAGAATATCCGACCGCTAATACCATCAAAAACAGCCAAAGTGCTTGGAGATATTTAGAACCATTCAGCATGAGAGTTATCCAAAAGAGTACGGAAACAAATCCAATAATTAACCACGCTCGTCCAACTTGAAAATCCGTTATAACAGAGAAGGCTGTCAAAGTAAGGCCGACTGAATCTTTAAAATAAGAGATCGTTTGTGCAACAGGGGCAAAAGAACAGATGTATATACCCAATGTGCATAAGAGTAAGATTTGTTTCGAAATAGTGATTTTGGGTTTGTTTTCATCAGAAACAAATTGTAAAGCAACATGCCCTGCTAATAGAGAAAACAATAAATAACTGCAAAATTCTGCAATAGAAATAAAAACATTCATTTTATTCTTCCTTCCTAAAACCATCACGCTGAGTAAAAGGGATTGAGTTTAATGATTAGCTTTTTTTCTCATTAACATATACATACCTAACACCAAAACTGTAACAGAAGCAACAAGAACAGTAATGGTTAGTGATTTAGATGGTGAGTTTACTCCAATATTTTTAGGCTCTTCTGCGTGCGGTTCTTCCGTCTTCCCTTCTTGGTTTTCCTCAGACAAAGTTGGTTTTTCTAATTTTCCTTCTAATTGTGCATTTTGGACAGTGAAAGGAAATTCCCCCTCGATCATATGCCCGTCTGTTCCAACGATTTTCCATTTTGTGATGTAAAATCCATTCTCAAGAGGGCGAGATAGAGTCCCTTTCATTTGCTGTCCTTCGACTTTGATATCATCAATCGGAATTTCCATTCCATCCTTGAGCAGCATCATCGTACTTAATACCTCAATGTCGGTGTTAAAATTCAGAGTGATTTCTTGTAGATCCTCTTTCAACATCTGTCCCTCTGATGGGGTGGAAGAAGTAAGGCCAGTGTGTGCGCTCACAATCGAAGGTACCATCAAAAAGATAATGAATATTAAAAAGATACATTTTTTCATAGTGCTCCCCCTATTGTTGTTTACCAGTGTTTTATAATTGTTCGGATATAAACTTTGCGTCACTTCCGACCCCTTGCAATAATGCAGATCCCCTGCAATAAAGCCAAGGTAATCCCAAAAAGAATAACCCCTTTGTGGATGTAATCCCCCTTTGATGGATAGGAAGTCCATTTGAGTGTAATATTGACGGAATATGAATCCAGCTATAATCCCATTTGAATCCCGTCGACCAGATGACACTCCTTGCTTCAAAAATGCTACCATCTTCAAACTGCACCCTAGTACCCTCTGACGAAATAGTCCTCGGCCTTAAAATAACTTTTTTGTTTTTTATCTGTTCTTTAAGTTCAAATCCAAAAATGGGATCTGGCCTAGTTTGGATAAATTGGCCCACTTTGCTATCTTTATTGGCCCGATATACTCCTAATTTATCAAACCACCAAAATATACTTTTGTTACCAATATCCTGCGGGAAAAACTTCATTTTGTGCCCAACAGATAGGTGAACGTCTCTTTCCTTGGAAATTTCGGCTGCAATTTGAGCCCCAGAATTTCCAGCCCCCACAACCAAGGTGTTTCCATCAGCCAATTGGTTAGGGTTTTTGTATTCAGAGGAATGTAGCTGAAGGACTTCTTTTGATAAATGTCGGGCCATTACGGGCACATTAGGCTTTTGAAATGGACCTGTGGCGACAATCACATTCTAACTCATTAATTCACCTTTATTAGTGGTGACAATAAAATAATTAGCACCTTTTTCTAATCTTGTTATGTATGTCCCTAGTTGAACAGGTAGCGCGAATGTATCTACATAGTTTAAAAGGTACTCACTAATTTCGTCTTTAGTTGGATACCGTTTCTCATCGCCCTTTAAAGGCAGTCCAGGAAGGGAACTATACGAACGAGGAGTGAATAAAGTCAATGAATCATATCTACTTCTCCAAGACTCCCCAATACTATTTCCCTTATCGAGAATGAGGAATTTTACTTTTTTCTGCTTAAGATGATACCCCATAGCCAATCCTGCCTGGCCTCCGCCAATAACAAGAACATCATAAATCATTTACCATCCCCCCATTATAATAAAGAGGCTTCCCTAATAGGGAAGCCTCCTCTTATTTGTCTTTTATCTTGAGAAGCCGTAAGCCGTTCAATGTGACAAGTAGAGTAGCACCCATATCCGCAAAGATTGCGATCCACAATGTCAGCCAACCAGGAATGACTAGTAGTAGGGCAACCAATTTAATACCTAACGAAAACGAGATATTTTGCTTAATGATGGTCAATGCTTTTCTGCTTAGTCTTACCGTAAATGGAAGTTTACCTAGGTCATCTGCCATCAATGCAATATCTGCTGTTTCAAGAGCTGTATCGGTTCCAGCTCCCCCCATGGCAATCCCGACGGTAGATGCAGCCAATGCAGGTGCATCATTCACGCCATCTCCAACCATCGCTACACGTTCGTATTTGCTACGTAAATCCTTAATGAATGTTAATTTGTCCTGCGGGAGCAAATCCGCTTTAATATCAGAGACACCAGCCTGCCTTCCGATAGCAATTGCTGTCCCAGAATTATCTCCCGTTAACATAATGGTTTTTTCGATGCCCAATGAGTGGAGCTTTTCAATAACATCCTTACTGTTTTCCCTTAATTCATCGGCAACGGCAATCAGCCCCAAAATTTGAGCGTCTGTCCCAGCGACCATGACTGTTTTTCCTTGTAGTTGAAGTTCGGAAATTTTGGCTTTAGATTCTGTTGGTATCCCAGATTTTAAGATTTCCTCGAATAAATTTGGACTACCAACATAATACACCTTACCGCCAATAACTCCTTTTATCCCTTTCCCAGTAATCGATGAAAAGTCTTCGATTGAAACACTTTGGTAGGACAATTTTTCTATTTCTGCCTTTTTCATAATAGCGGAAGCTAGCGGATGCTGAGATCCATTTTCCAAAGCCGCAATAAAAGTAAGCAGTTCATTTGAATTGGTACCTGGCTGAGGCACATAATCTGTTACAACAGGAATGCCTTTTGTTAACGTCCCTGTTTTGTCAAAGGCGATCGCTTTTATTGCACCCATTTCCTCTAAATGAATACCACCTTTGATCAGAACACCATTTCTTGCAGCATTACCGATTGCAGTGACAATCGAAACTGGAGTCGAAATGACAAGAGCACAAGGACAACCAATCACCAGGACTGCCAACCCTTGGTAAACCCATGCATTCCAATCAGCTCCAACTACTAATGGAGGCAGGACAGCCACACCAAGTGCAATCAACATAATGGCTGGCGTGTAGTATTTTGCAAACCGATCTACGAATGCCTGTGAAGGAGCACGCTCCGCCTGGGCTTCCTCGACGAGATGAATTATTTTCGCAATGGTCGTATCGTCCACTCGTTTCGTAACCCTTACTTCCAGGAGTCCTTCCTCGTTTAACGTTCCAGCGAACACCTCATCGTCTACTGATTTAGATACTGGAACGGATTCTCCCGTAATGGCCGCTTGATTTACGGCTGATAGACCTTTTACCACAACACCATCCATTGCAATTTTTTGTCCTGGTTTAACAATCATGATGTCGCCTATTTGAATGTCATCTACTTCAACCATGAACTCTTGTGTTCCTCTTCGTATCAACGCTTCATTAGGAGCAATATCCATTAAGGAACGAATCGATTGTCTCGCTTTATCCATTGAGTAGGTTTCAAGTGCTTCGCTTATCGCAAACAGAATGACGACGGTAGCTCCTTCACCCCATTCACCTATGATGGCGGCACCAATGACAGCAATCGTCATCAACGTTTTCATATCAAATTGTAAATGCACTAAATTCTTTAATCCTGTTGTAAAGAGTCGGTAACCACCAACAAGTATTGAAGCCCCGTATGCTAATATCGCATACATACTTGCTTCACCATACAACTCACCTGATAGCCAACCCATGAGTAAGAATACAAGAGATGCAATGATATTAGAATGTTTTTGTATAAACGGCTCTTTTTTCTCTTCAAACTTTTGTTTCTCAGGAATTACTTTCAAGTTTTCGAAGGCACCAGCTTTTTCTATCTCTTCAATGGTTGCTTCACCATAAATTGTAACTTTCGAAGCACCGAAGTTAACACTTGCATCAGAAACACCCTCCAGGTGTTTTAAGTTCTTTTCGAACTTAGTCGCACAGCCAGCTCAGGTAAATCCTTGTACACGATAGACATTTTTTTGGTCTGATTTCTCTAACGCCTCACTCATGGTGCTCCACCTCCTTTTGATGTGTAAAGGCAATTTTTATCAGTTGTTTTACATGATCATCATCGAGCGAATAAAAGACCAATTTGCCTTCCTTACGATATTTCGCCAATCCCATATTTCGAAGGAGTCTTAAATGGTGAGAAGCTGTGGCTGTTGTACATCCAACAATATTCGCTACATCGCAGACACATAATTCTTCTTCTTCACAAAGGGAAAATGCAATCTTTATCCTGGTGTCATCAGATAACGCTTTGAATATCTGGGCAACATCAGAGGTGTTCTGATGGGAGACAGATTCTTTCACACGTCTTACTTTCTCATCATCGACGCAGGTTACTTCACAAAAATCATCGTGCTTCAAAAAAGCCACCTCCTTAATCAAACGATCATTTGACTATTAGTATATGCACCTTTTCTTAAATAGTCAAACAATCATTTGTTTATATAAGAATATTTAAAACCTAATATCCAGGTGCAAAAAAATGGTTCATCCCAATTAAAGGAAGAACCATTAATGTGAAGTTTATTATTTTTCGCTTTCCACCTTAAATTCCTTTGTTGGCATATTGTGCATACTTCTTGCTGTCACATGAGCAGTAACAGTATAGCTTCCTGCTTCTTGAAAGGTTTTCGTTATGGCATAAATTCCGTTTCCTTGATGTTTCCCTATGATTTCCTCCGACGTATCATGCCCGGCTTTTTTCACTTCAAATTTGACATCATCCGCGTCTTCAACCTTTTCTTGCCCCTGTGTGACTGCTGCCTCGATGGCAACCTCTTGATTTACTTGAATCGCTTCTGGAATGCTAAGCGTAACCTCCAATAATTCAGGAATATCTTCGGCATCATCATTCTCCTTTGAACAGCCTATCAGTAAAAGTAAAATACAGACTAAAAGAATAATGGCTTTCCGCATGTATATCATTTCTCCTCTTAGTGATTTATACAAAAATTGCATGTAAATATTATATCAACCCGAAGTGTTTGATTTGTGTCTTTTTTTTGAACTCTCGCTATCATGGGAATTTTTATTAAGAATAGAATCATTGAATCTGAATTGAGATTTAGGTATTCTTACATTAAAAAAGCATGTTGAAAGAAAGGAAGGTTCAATGAAGAAGTATATTTTTCCTATACTAACAGCGATTACGTTAGTTTCTGGCTGTTCCTCAGAAGAACAGGCAACTCAGGATAGGCATACAAGTAGTGGTCATCAAGAACAGTCTGCTCCTGTCTTGACGTATGAAATCGGCAAAGCAATGATTGGTCCGCCGTCACAACATATAGCGACAGTACTAAGGTTCTAGAAGCCTATCAGTTTGCTGTGGAACATCCAGAGGTTTTGAATTATATGCCATGTTATTGCGGCTGTTTTGAAGAAGATGGACATACAAGCAATACGAATTGCTTTGTTGATAACGTAAAAGGAAGCACCGTAACACTTGATACCATGGGCTTTGGCTGAGGGGTTTGTGTGGACATAGCCCGTGAGGCTAAATCAGAATTTGAAAAGGGCAAAAGCTTAAAAGATATTCGTAATATGATCGATAAAAAATACGAAGGTATGGGGACCGATTCTACACCAACACCTATGCCTGAAGAAGTATAAAACACGCTAATTATTAGCGTGTTTTTTAATCATAAAGAATTCTCTTATTCAACTAACCTGCCCAGTTTGTTCAATAAGAAAAACAGCGATATTCTTAATTGAACGATCGCTGTCCGAACCATGTTTTAATAATTTAAATAATTCCATACTTTTTTAATGCGTAATCAATTCCATCTTCACTTGATGGTTTAGTAACAAAATCCGCAACATTTTTCAATTTTTCGTTTCCATTCCCCATTGCTATACCTAGCCCTACCAATTCCAACATATCAATATCATTTTCACCGTCACCAAAAGCGATAGCTTCCGATTTATTGATACCAAAGAAATCTAAAGTTTTCACTATAGCAAGAGACTTTGAAACATCCTCCTGCATAACATTTAACACATAAGGATGCCATCTTTTAAATGTTAGATGCGGAAACTTTTCTTTATACTTCTCAACTGTTTCATCATTTGCAAACAAACACAATAAAAATACGTCTTCTTTATGAATTGAGCCATTAGTTTCAGGATACTCATTCAGAGACAAAGTTTCCTTTAAGGCCGTTAATATTTCCTTCTCTGTTACACCATTCATACTAAATTCTTCTGTATAGAATGACAAACCGTTATTCTCTAATTTGGCAAATTCCATAACTTCTTGAATAATACTTTTATTCAGTGGTACTTTATGTATAACTTCTTGAATGTGCTTAACGTATCCACCATTTGCTGTTATAAATGTTTCTATACCTAATTCCTGTAATTCCTTACACATTGATAACGGTCTTCCTGTTGCAGCTACCACCTTTATCCCTTTGTTCTTCAAAGTTTTTATAGCTTCAATAGTAGAATAATGAATGCTGCCATCTATGTGATGTGTAATAGTCCCATCAACATCGAAAAAAACAATTTTATAACTCATAAAAATCTCCCTAAATATAGTTCCAATAAAAGTAAATACCTTTCTAATATTCGACCTCCAAACAGAGAATCCTTCTTCAACTAAACTGCCCCGTAAGCATAATAAGGATTTCACTAATAAGATCGTTAATCAAAAATGTACACAGTACATACTTCTTACAGCAAAAAAAGAATCATCAAGTTTCAGAATACCCTTTCAATATATGGAGAAATTAAAAACACCATATTATCGAAGGAGGAAACCAGGGTGAAATTTAGCAAAATATTTTTGGCGTGTTTATTTACACTTTCAGTTATGACAGGTTGTACCGTAGATAAGGATAATGGGGAGCGGGCTAACGGACCGAAGACTCAAAATATAGGTGATAACAAAGAAATCAGTAATTATGAAAAAAACAAAGCAAGAGTGAGCACAGTCGAAGAAACGGATAATATTGCAACCCCTGTAAAAAATGATGAACCAACATCTCGTAGAATTAACCACTTTAAAGATATTGCCATGTACTATTACTGGCATGGCGGGGACATTAAACAGGCAGAAAAAGATATTTTTAAAGGAATTACCCTAAAAGGAAAATATGATGTGGTCGAAAATGCTTTTAGAGAGGCAACACTTTTGGATCCATATGATCTGGATTTAAAATTCTCGCTTGCATCCACACAACTGATTCAAAAAAAATACCCAGAAACGCTGCAAACCTTTACCCAGATATTGAACTTGGATCCAAATAATTTCAAGGCAAATCTACTTTATGGGGCATACTCAAAAGTTAATGGGGATCAGAATTCATATAAAAGATCTATGTCTAAATTAAGGCAGATTGATTCAGCCAGGTCACGTGTTTATGAACAAAAATTAGCATCTGCTGATTCACTGATGAAGGTGAAAATAAACACGTCACCTCCTGCTGATTTGCCGCAACAGAACCATGCCATTGTCATCCTTGGATATGCTCTTGCAGATGATGGAACCATGAAAGAACCGCTAATCGAACGCTTAAAGGCAGGGCTTGCCATTGCTAAAAAATATCCTAATTCAAAAATCATTGTAACAGGCGGAGTACCGAAGCAAGGGGTTACTGAAGCAGATGCGATGAATAAGTGGCTCACTGAACAGGGGGTTGCCCAAGAAAGAATATTACTTGAAAATAAATCAACAGATACAGTGGAAAACGCCCTTTTTTCAACAGCAATCCTGGAAAAACAGGGATTAAAAGACGTTACGATTGTGACAAGTGCAAGCCACATTCGAAGAGCGTTAACAGTGTTTAATGAGACCAGTAAATTTTTTGGGAGGATGAATAACAAAAACACTGACCGTAACTTTACAAATGTTGTTTATTTAGATTATCCGTCCGTAGAAGAAGCACAAAAAGTATCTAAAGACGAGATTTTTGTTATCTACCGTGACCTGTTTAGAGCTTCTGGAATCTGGCAATATCCTGGGCTTCAAAGATAAACCAAAATTCACATACTAAACATTATTGTATTTAGGAAAAGTTCTTGAATTAAATGATATTCTCCCTCCTGTGTCTGCTGTCACACGGGAGGGATTATTTATTTGTAAGCTAAAATAAGTTAATAGCAATCCTGCCCTGTTTTTTCAATAAGGACTACTTTGAAAGTTCATTTGAGTATTAATTATTTTTCTTTATCTTCTTCAACTCCCTCAGTTTAATACGATTATCTCACGAATACTCGCTTATTCGCAGGATTTCATCCGTCTAGAATCTATATTTCTAAATCGGAAGGAGTTGTTTTGGGACAATTGCACCTATCCAAGTTGGAGTTGGAGATAGATGCCCTTGCTAAAGAAGTTGAAGAAAATAATATTATCAAATTTATCCCTGGTATCGGAGAAAAGATCGCTGCCACGATAATTTCTGAAATTGGGGAGATAGATCGATTTACTGATCCTAAAAAGCTCGTGGCTTTCGCTGGGGTAGACCCTAGTGTATACGAATCTGATAAGTTTACGGCCACCCAGAATCGGATTACGAAACGAGGTTCCAGCAGGCTCCGTCACGCCTTATATATGGCAGTTCGTTGTGCCATACGCGATTGTCGTAAAAGAAAACGTCGGACGAAATACTCCCCCGAAATAAGAGAATGCTGGAGTTTTACAACAAGAAACGTGAAGAGGGAAAGCCTTAAAGCAGCTGGTTATCGCTTGTGTGAATAAACACTTACATTGGATTTTTGCCCTATTAAAAAACAGAAGAACTTTCCAAGATATAGATTAGAATATACATCTAACTAAATAACGAAAAACCTTCCAGTCCTGAGAAGTAGGAAGGTTATTTGGTATACCCTTTTAGTATATCACGAGTGAATTTTAGATTTTAATGAAAAATATTGACAAACTATTAGCTGGTTTTGTTCAATAAGGAATGCATGCTTTTTTATTTTGTAATTACTGCGTCGTGCTTTATTACTCATGTAAATGATACCGTAATTCTAGACATCTTATTTAAGGCTTAACAAAACAATTCATTCCAAAAACCCACCAATAACTCCCTGTCTATTCCATTTTTATTTACAAAAAACCAGACAAGCACTTCCTTTAGAAAGGCTTTGTCTGGTTATTGCCCAATATAATAAAAATTACCACTTGATATGCTGCTTCGAAGGAATTGGATCGTTTTTAATCAAGTACTCCTGAAGAGCAGGAAGGTCATCTGTATTGATCAAATCTACCCCGGCTTTTAATAACTCATTCCAGACCCCCATACGGTTTGGCAGCGGCATATCAGGGGTTGCCCAGAAACGAACCATTTGTCCGTTTGCATGTGCCGTTTCAACTATTTCTTCAAGCTTATCACGTTCAGCTTTTGGCATCTCGCCAATACCCTGCCAAGTGAAGTGTTTTGTCCATTTGTCACTGATTACCGGCATAAATTCATTACGGGTACCCGTTCCCAAGTCACTCATGCGGCCATCATATGCGGCGTACCGGATTTTCTGGTTTTCCATCAACTCACGTTCACGGTTTCCGGAAATAATAACTGTAATAGATCCCTGCTTTACCTTTGACTTTGAAAATTTTGTCAGTATTTCTTTATACTCGGTAAGTTGTTTATGGATTTCTTCATATGTTACTTTACCTTCCGATTTAACATCAATCCATAGTAAAAAATCTTGGCCCCCTTGATAAACAGAACCTTTGTTTTCCTTTACTTTCTTCTTAAGTGGATCTAGATAAAGCGACTGTAACGTTCGTTCTGGTTTTACGTCAATCACATCATGGGCTACGAGCAGCTCGCCATCTTTAAGCCAAACATCCGCTTCCACACTCGTATATCCATGATCCAGTGCGTCATTTAGAGGGCGTGTGTGCTCGTAGTCATTATGTGCATGCGCTTTTGAAAGTGGAACGATTGTTTCCGATTCATTTTCTGCTATTTTTGCAGCAGCCGTTATTGATGATGAAAAAGGCATCGTTACAGCCACCGCTAAAGACATTGTTAACCACCATTTTTTCATGTTCATATCCTCCTAATCGTTTACAGGTATACTAATAGAACTTTTTTTAAGGTAAAAGCAGGATTGCATCTCCAATCTCACGTTCACCTGATAAATCGGAAGGTCTGGTAACCAGTTCATGCCCTACAGTCATTCCTGTTGAACCGCCACCATCTAGATTCAAGGCATCGACTGCGCCAAGTGAATTCATGATTGCTGCACTCTCTTCAAAGTTCGCACCCACACTAAACCCAGGAGCACGCCCGTTGACCGTCACAAAAAGGAGATTGCCGTCTGCCTTAATTCCCACTAGAGTCCTTGGATTTCTTCGTTCACCGAAACGGTAGTAAAACTCCGGATTTTCTTTCCAATGGAAGCCCTCTGCCACGGTGTTTATAGATATCTTTCCATCTTTCAGCAGTCGCGGCCCGCCGTTGATGATATTAGTTGTTTTCTTTACCTTCAGCGGTTTTCCATCCGCCGTAATTTCATTGGAAACCGCAACCTTCATACCAAGCCGGGCATGTTCAAGGAGCCAGTCAGCAGCCTCATCTGTACCACTGAGCACCATACCATCCTTAGGAATAGCGCCTCCCCGAGTAGTTCTAATCTCCATAACTTTCCCGGACTTGTTTAAGACCGCTTCTACTCCTTCACCAGCTTCCGTGTTTTTACCAAATTCCGTTGTAAAAACAACCAGTTCGCTTGAGTCCGTGCAGGTATAGTCATGTTTCGGTTCTTCTGTTGGACTGTCTCCACCGGTTCCACCACAGCCCCGGATTAATCCGGGCTTGCGATTGAATCCATCAACTTCCCGGACTGAACCGTCCGATGAAGCAGCCTTTTGAGTTGTCGAAACAGCTGCAATGTCTGCTTTATTTCCATCAGAAGAAAAGATAAAACTGGAACGTCCGTTAACCGCCTCACTTAGCAGTTTTCCACCTACAAGGGAAATCCCTGCCAGATCTCCCGGTGTTCCATCATTTTCCCCAACAACAAAATAGCCACCGTTTATCCCGGCTGCTGCTTGATTGCGGGCTGCCATTGCAGTCAGTTTTTCTTTGCCAGAAATCTCGTCATTACTTAGTTCAGGAACAATACTTCCCTTATAAATTCTCGGATTTACTTCTAAAACATTCACAACCCATGGACCGGAAGTCATTTGGCCATCTTCACCACTAAATACAACTCTAAGTCCTGTATAACCCGCAGCAGTCAATTTCTGCTGTAACTCTTTAGCTTCTTGTTCACTCTTAAATTTCCCCACTCTTACAACAAAACCAAGTTCACCGTTTTCTTTGTCATCAGCAGCACGTTTTGTTATTCGCTCAACAAAAGGATGATACCCTTGATTAGAAAGTTTTTCTGAAAGAGACATGGCTTCTCTTTCCGTCTCTACAAAATCGACATCTACTGTAAAGAAGTCATTCTGTGAAGATTCCCCTCGGACAATTTTTGTATAAGTTACACCTTTTGCCAGTGTGCTTGTCTGCCTTGTTTCATGTAAATAAGGATAACCAAGCTCCAAAGGCATTTGATCGATACCCTGCTGTTTGTACTGCGAAGGTTCAGCATTCATTTCAGCTGCATGGATCGAAGGCAGACCTGATATTGACAAACTAAACGCTGTAAAAACTGGTATTAGTACTTTATGAATTGATTGCTTCAAAACTATCCCTCCTGTAAATTCTTAAGCTGCCTATATGGGCAGCCAGCGGCTCCTCTAAATCGAATTATAGGACAAGGTTATTAAGGTAAAGTAAAAGAACGATTTCAAAAGTGTGTTGAATTAGTAAATATACTATAAAGTGAATAATTTCTTGTACATTGTTTTGGGACATATCTGAGGAAGGGTGACGAACATGAGGAGAGTGAAAATTACCATTTAGAGGAACCAGATGATTGTTGGCAGTAAATAACTTTCCTATGTGAGCTGGGAAATAGGGACGGGAAATTGGGGACTGTCAGCATATACATTATAGGTTAAGCATACATAACAACAAAGGAGTAATTAAGTTATTAGGTATATATAAAACCCCGCCTAATCCTTCTGGAAGTAACCTGCCCCGTTTGTTAAATAAGGATTTCAACAAAAAGGTGCCTCAATCCTTCCTGGATCAACACACCCTTTAGTGAAGTAGTTAGTAGTATATGGCTACGTATATTGATTAAAATTCGTGTCAATTGGCATTACCGATTTAATGAATGCGATATCTTTTTCGTTAACGTTTGGTGCAAAAAACTCCATACCCCAATGTTCTGAATGAAAAATGGTGGTGGCATTTTTACTCAAAAAAATAGAGAACCATTTTATCTTCCCCTCTAAATCTAGATTGTTCCATAATAAATAATCTACAACATAAGGTGCTTTATTCCCCTTGAAAATAGTAAGATTGTTTTCCGAAATTATATCAAATGATCCTTTAAGCATTGATTTCGTTTCCTCCACAATCACATTCTCTTCATTCCAACAATGGATTTCTATAGTATCTGATTGTAATAGAAAATACTTCATCAAGGGAACCCAGTAATCAATTTTTTCATAAACAAATAAACTAAAATACAGTTGGTATTTCACTTAATACCTCATTTCGTTATTTTAATATATTTAATCTCTAATTTCTTCTTAAACTATACTGCCCCGTTAGTTCAACAAGAAAGAAAGAATTAGCCGAAAAGACTTCAGAATTTTTTTACAAGTCTTTATATGTTACACTTGTATGTGAACATAAAATTAAATACCTAGGGTGTTATCTGACTTTTATTAGTCCTTTCCCTCCGTATGAGGAAGGGAGACGAAGTAAATGTCAAAAGATTATATAGAAAAGATGCTAAAAGACCTCTGCCAGTACAGTGAAGTAGAAATTACTCATACGATTTCGAAAAATAAAAAACCAATAGTCTCAGTTAATTGCTTTAAGAATACATTTAAGTTAACATTCATTGAAAACCAATCCGCAGAAATTTACCATAATATAGAAGATACAGTATTAGCGCTTCACAATGTATTAAACAAAACTTTAGAAGAATCCACTAATTAAGTGGGTTTTTTTATTTGTCTATACTACAGTTAAACATTGAAATACACTTTTCTTGTTCGACTAACCTGCCCCGTTTGTTAAATAAGAAGAAATTCAACAAAAAAGGCGTTAATCCTTCCTGGATCAACACACCCGTTAGCTCAGGAAGCCAAGTTTTTATAAAGGCAAACTCATAGAAACTGTTCTTATGCTAAAGCCCATTTTTTCGTAAAATTTAATGGCTTGATTCCCTGCAAATGCACTAAGAAGAATCTCAGAATATCCATTTCGTCTTAGTTGCTCAATGCCAGATTTCATTAATTGTTTAGATACTCCATTTCCTCTAAATTCTTCTACAACAAATAGTTCATAAATAAATCCATTCTTCTTTTCAGTAAATTGGTCTTTACTCGACCCTATAAGAATCCAGCCCATTAAATTACCGTTCTCGGTTGCGATTAAATAATAGCTTCCCTTTTCCAATAGTGGTTCAATAAGACGTCTAATTTTTTCGCTCGTGGGTTTTACTTCACCCAATGTCCCATCATATATAGCTTGTGGAGAAATTGAAAAAATCTTCTTGAGCTCCAAATCATCTGGCTTTCTAATATCCATTTATTAAGTACAATCCTTTCTTTAAATCCCCTTTTATAATGGTTTATAATGTCCCTCTGTAATTCTTTTAAATCTATACTTTCTATTTACTTATTCAACTAACCTGCCCCGTTAGTCGAAGAAAACTAATTATTCTCCGTCCTATTATTAAGTTTAATCAATGCTTCATTTACTTCTTTTCTTAATTGTTGTTCTGAAATTTCAAAGGCTGTTTCTTGCCCTGGAAGACACTCGTGCCAGTAACTATCCGCCGCCTCAAATACTCCATTTAAGATTTCAAACTGTTTCTTATCTAATCGGTCATTCCATTTTTTATAATTGCGTAGATATTCTGTCTGAAATTGATCGGCTGACATCTCTCCACTAAGGAAACTGTCCATTAGTAATATATATTTTTCTAACATTTCAACCTCCATTAATATAGGAGTATTCTTGTTTCACTTACCTGCCCCGTTTGTTCAATAAGGAATTCAACAAAAAAGGCCGCTAATCCTCCCTGGATCAACGCACCCGTTAGCTGAATAAGAACCCGCTAATTCAACAGGTTCGTTCTTCTTTATTTTCCTACTAAAACAAAGACATTCCCATCTGGTGCTCGCATTACAGCAACATAACCACCTAAAGAATTAGGGAAAGGAGTGCGAATCCATTGAACCTCAGGATTAGATTTTAATGCTTTGTAAGTCCGCCGAACGTCTTCACAAACAATCTCGGTCTCAGCAAAATTCAAATTGGGGTTATTTTTTAACACCAACTCAGAATTACCATCAGGAAATTACCCCAGCATACGAGAAGTTAATACTGAAATAATTAAATACTGGGAGTATAGAGCGGAAAGCCGCTGCTTTTCTGAACTGGAGTGCAATTAATAAATCCCGTCTATGACGGGATTTTATTCTTGGAACATCAAGTTGTCAATTTCGTCTGCTGTCATGTTCAGTTTCTCACCTGCATCCTTAAGTGCTGAAAGCGATTTTGATGCATTGCTGTCCGCTTTGTATCTGTAATAATCAAGATCGGTTTGAAGGGATTTCTCCTTTGGATTATCAATGATGTTTTTGGCTGTTTGCAATTCGAACCTTCTGTAATGGTATGATTCTTTGATGGCCGATAAAGCCTCATGCAATTCGCCTCTAATTTCTTTCGGATAGTCAGAGGTGTCGAATTCCCATAATAAGGAGATGGCTTCACTGAGAGCGGCTTGTGCATTGTCCGCTGCATCATAGGCTTCTTTAACAGTTGCTTCGCCATTGTAAGTTAGTGTGTCAATTCTTCGGTATTCTTCTAAGGAAGCTGTCACTTCTTCATCAGAGTAAATTTTTACGAATTCTTTAAAGGCTTCCTGTTTTTGATTAGTTTCCTGAAAACCAATGAACATGAAAACCATCCCTACAACAAGAGATACAACTCCCAACACAAGATGCCCATTGATTTTATTCAAAAAGCTAATATATAGAAAAATAACCCCGACTAAAACGAACAGAAGTCCAAAAATGGATACCATTTTCTCTCTCACCTCTTCTTTTTTTCATTATAGTCGAAAATCTTTACATGTCAGTTTATTCTTTTCATTCAATTACTGCCAATATTTATTACATACCAATAAGTTTCCATTGTTTTTCTTCGTCTTGAAACGCTTCCCAGGCTTTTGTTAAACCTAATGATTGATAGAACTTTACCGACTTTTCAATGTCTTCTGTATGAATTGCGACACATTCTATTCTTTTCCACATCATCATTTACCTCCTTTAAAACAGGAACTTACGTTCCTTGATATGATAAACCGAATTTATCCAGAAAGACAGGATATTTATTAAATTATCCTACCCCGTTTGTTCAATAAGGAATTCAACAAAAAGATGCCTCAATCCTGACTGGTTCAACGCAGCCGTTAGCTTAAAAAGCCTTTGTGCTAAGTATTTATTTAATAAGAAAAATATTCACTAAAAAACATATTAAAATAATTGCTAAACAAATAATATTGAAAATCCTGTATCTGTTCCAATATTTTTTAAGTCTATCCTTAACTCCTTTGTTGAATTTAAAGCGATAATGACAATTAAAAATGAAATGAAATCGAAATACACAGTATTAAAAAAGTGATTCATAATTGGTGTGAGTATTGCTAGGATAATAATTAATATCCAAAACCATCTTTTTTCATTTGCCTTCAATCAGACACCTCCAATTGTTGAAAAAATACCTGGTTTATTTATAGAGATTGCTTACTTCAGGTTCTTCATCTTAAGCTAACCTGCCCCGTTTGTACATAAGTTCAAAAAAAATGCGACAATCCTTCCTGGATCATCGCGCCCTTTACTCTAAATACATTTATTCATAATGTTTCAAATAGTTTCCTTTTATTAAAAAGTTTTTGAGTGCCATTAATTATGTTTAATAATTAGTCAATTATCAACACAAGTTTACCATTTCCTATACCTTTTGTTAGTTGTTCAAAGCCCTGCGACGCTTGCTGGAGCGGCAAAGTTGTGCCAATAATCGGACGAAGTGCACCACTTGTTAGCATGCCAATTACACCATGAATGCTTCGTTCATATTCATCTTTTGGTGCGTTCCAAAGTGCTGTTGCTAAAATATCACATTCCTTTTGCATTGCAAGACGTGGATTTATTTCTACGGAACCGCGATTTCCAATAATTACAATTTTACCAAATGAAGCAATCAGCTTTAAATCGGTTTCTAAATTCTTATTTGCTAAAAACTCAATAATTACATCTGGTCCTCTGCCATCTGTCAAGGATATTACATCTTCAATCGTTGCTTCTGTCACATGATCAATGACAAAATCTGCACCAGCTTGCTGAACCATTTTTTTACCCTCTGGCTTACTTGCTGTTCCAATCACTTTAGCACCGTGAAATTTGGCCATTTGCACAATCTGTAATCCAACCCCACCACTAGCCCCATGAATAAACACGGTTTGACCAGGCTTAAGACAGGCACGTTGAAATAGTGCACGATATGCGGTTAATGCAGGGACCCCTAATGCCGCACCTTGTTCAAAAGATACATGGTCTGGTAATGGATGAACCAAAGTTGCATCACATACTACTTTTTCTGCAAATGTACCTGTATTTTTACTTCTCATTAAGGACGCAATAAATACACGATCACCAACACGGACATTTGTGACTTCTTCTCCAATAGCCTCCACAATCCCTGCACCGTCTATGCCTGGGGTAAAAGGCAACTGAGGTATACAAAACGCATATGTACCTGATAATGTGTAAGTATCACTCGGATTGACGCCCGCCGCATATAACCGAACACATACCTCTCCATTTCCTGCTACTACATCCTCAACGTCTGTAAATTCTAATTTCTCAGGTCCACCAAATTGTTTAACTTGAATTGTTTTCATGTTCCAAACCTCCTCGTTAGTTATATTAAAAGTCAACTTCCAGTATTCAAAAAGTTCCTCAACTAACCTGCCCCGTTTGTTCAATAAGGACTTCTACAAAAAAGGCGTTAATCCTTCCTGGATCAACGCACCTTTAGTAAAGTAATTGAGTATTATTAAGATTCCTTTCAAACATTGTCTTCATATTCAATATTGAATGTACCACCTTTAACAGTAAAAATGATAAGTCTCATACTTCCCCATCTTTCACCCTGTGCATTCTCCTCAGATAATGCCTGAATCTCAATCTCATACTTTCTAGCCTTATGTAAAATGATTGATTTTGTTTACTTATTAATATATATTAGTCGGGCGACGAGCAATAAAAACGTACTCTCGTCCTTGACGATCAGGGGCTTCTCTTACATCTTCCACAGACAGTTCTACTTCTCTAAGAGATTTGGTAATTTCCTCAAGGCTCCTAAACCGCAAAGTGGAGTCAGACGTGATAACGGCACCATCATTCTCGAAAACATAAGTCCATCGAAAAGACACCAAGGAGTCTCGAACATCAATAACATCTACCCATCCCTCGACAATACCGCATTTGGGTACATCCATCCGCTGATAAGTATTCTCCTTATTCCATTCTAGCCACGCCTGTGACTCAGGTTTCCGTGTTTCAAACACCAATCTTCCACCTGGACGTAATACCCCCCGAATTGCTTGCAGTGTGTCTTTCCACTCTTCATCTGTCAGAAAAACCTGAGCAACATTAGCAGTCATCGTTACAAGGTCAACCTTCAATGGTGGAAGGTCATGTGCATTACCGTGAATCCATTTAACACCCTCAGACCAATGTTTTGTTTTAGCTACCTTTAGTGATGCTTCGGCTGGCTCTAGTCCAATAACCTCTATGCCTTTGGCTGCTAAACCACAAGCAAAAGTTCCAGTTCCACAACCAATGTCTAGTACAGAACTTGCTCCAAACTCATTAACCATAGACTCGTAAGCATCTAAATCAGAACGGTCAGGGTCAAATGGGTCATAGATAAAAGCCAGTCTTGGATTCTCAAATATTTCATCAGCCATCAAAGTTACCCCTCATTCAATTAATCAAATATTCGACCCTATATCACTATTCCCTCTTCTTCAAGTAACCTGCCCCGTTAGTTGAAGAAGAAAAAAGGCAGCTGATTTTTAGCCGCCTTCATTAAAGATTTATTAAATCATTTTCATTTCGACTTTTCGTATACCTTTTGCCTTTTTTGTCTCACTAAGGAATTTCCAAACGCCATTATTTATTTGTTTAATTTTTCTTTCAGCAATTTCTTTACGAAATAAAGTTGCGTCACAAAAATTATCCATTGCTAGTAAGCTCAGTTCTTCTCCATCTACAAATTGACCCCATAACGCAAAAGTTTCATCTTCAAGTTCGACAACATATCTCTCGATATAATTCATATAATCCTTCCATTCTTTAACTGTTCGATTCCGTTGCGAAAACATCATTATTATCCATATATTTTTCTATACTTGCTAATAGAAATCCTTCTTCAACTAACCTGCCCCTTTAGTAAAGGAAGAATTTATGACTATCTGTTACAGCAGTTTACTCCAATCAATTTGTCATCACGGATTGTACAACCATATTCTTTATAATTAATCCTACTTCTACAAAGGTTACATTCATCTTGCCAACCTTCTTTTCTCCACTTTGCTAATATACTTAAACTTGCTCTATTACAATATGCAGTCCATTCATAGTTGTCCATGTTGAGTTCATCCTTCGGTTGCCTTATCAATTTACCTTCATGGAATTCTTCAATTACTTCATCCAAAATATTTAGCATGATCTTCACTTACTCTACCTTCATTAATCATTTGAAAAATATCTATCAAGTAAATCACCATCCTTTAACCTATTTTCTTGTTGAACTAACCTGCTCCGTTAGTGGAACAAGCAAAAAAAGGGCTGCCGCAGCAGCTCCTTCTTAAGCTCAAGCACCCGTTAGCTTAATAATTTACTCATTTTTAGCAGTGTATTTTTTATACCATTCAAGACCTGATGACCACTCTTTGACGGGGTTCTTATCTCCTAATATTTCGACACACGCAGCAGCCATTATATACTCTTTTAATCCGTTTTCCTTACCCTCTTTAAACTTATCTAAAAAGTGATTTAATGCAATTTGTTTACCTGAAACTATGTTATTAAAATCTTCCAAGTTAGCTGTTATGTAGTCATTTGGATTTGAAGATGTTTTATTAACGATATTTGAGTTTACAATTGAACTTAGGTCTTGTTCTATTTGTTGTATTATGTCCCTTTCTTTTTCGCTATTAGAACTACAAGCAGTTAATAACATTAAAATACAAATAAATATAACCTTTTTCATAATTCCTTCTTCAAGTAACCTGCCACGGTGCAGTAAGTAAAAAAGCGTATCTGCCCATTGTAGATACGCACCATTTCCCTAAATAAATTAGTTGATAATTTTCTTCATTCTAATTCGATTTAAAATTTGATAATAAATTATTAGGGCAGTTGCTATACTTGCTAAACCACAAATTAAGAACAAAGGGAACATTATACGACCACCGACTGTCGGAGAATTAGAAGTAAAATAACTAAACAAAAATAATCCTCCACCTAAAAAGAACAGGTAATAAGCAAACCAATTCTTCTCTTTCTTTAAGATATAGTATCCAATAAGAACTAATAAATATAAACTACTCAAAACCATAATAATGGGGAAGGTGGGTTGAAATTTAGCAGAATAAACAAAGTAATCCAATTGTGATATGTCGGCTGAATTACCTACTCCACCATACAGTAGCTGTGTAAATGGTGTAGAATAGCTCCATTCCCAAGGATTATCCAAAATCGCACTACCTTCATACCAAGCAACAGCAGTAGAAAACAAAAGTAAAATAGAGGAAACACCGAATTGAATTATAATCTTAATCATATTAAATGACCTCCAATATTCCATTGTTTCTTAAATACTAACATATTATAGGTTGTATTTGGGCTAATTTTCCATTTACTTGTTAAACTAACCTGCCCCCAATAGCACAATATGAAAAAGCCGTCTTATGACGGCTCTGACTCCAGAGAACGAACCTGTAATGAATATGGATAACAATATATCACGGAATATAGTTGATATCCTATTCAAACACTTACGAAGCTATCCTTTAACACCAAATCAAGTACTGCCTGCTGTAAAGTTCCAAATATCTGAATTAGGGATAAATCGGCTCCGAGCTGAACAACACTTTGGGCAATTTCGGGTCTTATTCCCGTTACAATAGAACGAACACCAAGCAAACCAAGTACGGCACTAGTTTCAAACAGACATTGGATTACCATTGCATCAAGTTCATAGATGCCTGAAAAATCGCTAATCAAAGTATGGACACTTTGTTCCTTTACTTTTAAAGGCACATGTTCTAAGATATAATTCGCTCTTTCATAATTGATAGAACCTACTAGGGGTAACACAGCGACCCCTTCCAATATAGGGACGACTGGAGCTGATAGTGTGTTAATTTCTTTGGACACTTTTTCGAGTGATCTTTCGATTTCTTTACGCTTTGTTATATCTCTGACGACAGATTGAATCGCTTTTTTATCCTCATACAAAACAGGAGTACAGTTTGTTTCTACATCAACTAGTGAACCATCAAACCGTCTTAATTGTTTTTCGATAGTTCCTGTTGGTTTATTTTCATCAAGGATCGATTTTGTGTGCCTTACTGTCAGCTCTCTATACTCCTCGGGTACGATATCGAATACAGATTTACCTATAACTTCCTCACTGGAAGCGGCCCGTAAAAAGTCTACTCCTGAAGGGTTTATATACTTAAATTTCCCATCTTGTTGAATAATAATTGCCTCCGTGGTCGATTCCACGATTTGACGATACAATTTTTCATCAGTATTATTTCCCATGAAAATCCATCACTCCTTAGCAAAAGCTATATGTTTTCAACTAAGAACATTATACAATAAGTGAATAATTATTGTATTTTATGCCCCTTATCTGTGCTTATTAGTTTAAAAATCCTTGTTCAACTAACCTGCCCCGTTTGTCTAATAAGGGATTCAACAAAAAAGGCGGCTAATCCTGCCTTGATCAACGCACCCGTTAATTGAATAAGGATTTTACTTTTCCAGTTAAATTATCTAAGAAAATTCTTAATTTAAAGGGATATCTTTCTGGTATATACAATATAGTTTGTACTCATCCTTTGAGCTTTTTTCTTTTTTTCTTTTTCTTGAGTTTTCTTTTTAACTTTGGCTTTATCCAGAAAAGAAAGCGGTCATAATCTTTTTTTTGCAAGATGACTATCCAAATAAAAGCGAATAGTTCCCACAGCACTCTACAAACAAGAAATGCAAGGCTAATGTAAGCCACCCAAGTTAATATAAATTCTATGGGGTCACCATTCATTACAACCCTCCTTTATTTTTACTCGGTTCCAATATTCCCTCTAATATGTTTCTATGTTCTAAATAAACTTTTTATCTCTAGTTTTCTAAGCTCATACTTCAACTAACCTGCCCCTTTAGTTCCATAAGAAATTCCACAAAAAGAGCATCAATCCTTCTTGGATCAATGCCTCTGATAGTTTAAAAACAATAATTAAAGTTGAACCTTCTCAAAATGTTCAACTATTGGAAATGGGTCATAAAAATGATGTAATTGCTTTTTCCATTGTTGATACTCATTGGATTGTCTAAATCCAACTGTATGGTCTTCTAATGATCCCCACTGAACCAGTAGTAAATATTTCCCCTCAACTTCCATACATCGTTGAAGATTGTGTGATATGTAGCCTTTCATTGAAGAAATAATTTTGGAAGCCCCACGAAATGCTTCTTCATATTCTGCTTCCATACCTACCTTAACTTGGAGCATAACAGCTTCCAATATCATTAATCCCCCCCCTTTCCAACAGTATAACATTACGACTTTTCCAGTTACTTTATTGAACTAACCTGCTTCTTTAGTTTAACAAAAAAAGTTTCACCACGGCGATCCAACCTTTTACCCTTGCATCTTTAAAGGAGCAATTTGCATCCGATAGATAAAGTTAGTATTAAATAAAAATATTTGGGAATTAAAATAAATAGATCATTATTTTTTAGGAGTGAAAATATATGGCGGACTTAGGATTGTTACTAATACGGTTAATGGTTGGGTTTGTATTTCTTTTTTATGGTTCGCAAAAACTTTTCGGCTGGTTTGGTGGTCACGGTATTAAAGGGACTGGAGGATGGTTTGAATCAATTGGGATAAAACCAGGGGTTGCCATTGCTACGTTTAGTGGGATTGCAGAGTTACTTGCAGGAATTTTATTTATATTGGGAATATTTCTACCCTTGGGGGCTGTCCTGATTGTTGTAGTAATGTTAGGATCTATTGTTAGGGTTCACGGTCCAAAAGGTTTTTCTGTCACAGCTGGAGGATTTGAATATAACCTATTCTTAATAGTAGTCTCGGTCGGTTTAGCGATGATTGGACCAGGAGATTATTCATTAGGCGGATTTTAACAATCTAAAAATGATGTTCCTATGTAGGCATCGGGTACCTGTTAATATTAGCAGGTACCTTTATAAATTTTAGGTATTATTCTACTAAACTGCCCCGTTGTTCAATAAGGAAGGATTCAACAAAACAGGCAGCCCATCCTTTCTTGGGTTAACACACCAATTAGTTAAAGATTTGTTTTCTAAGAATTGGTTTTATATTCTGTTTCCCAAGATCAACTGATGTCTCTATTTAACCAATTATTTGATTAATATTAAAAACATTAAGTTTTTCATTTAGAACTTCTTTATCGTACTCCATATCTCCTAATACATAAGGAACAAATTTTTCAACATCTTTGAAAGTTACCTCATCCAAATCTAAGATTGTAGGAAAATGACTAAATGATTTTCTCAATTCATCTGTAAAACCATAGTGTTCTAATAACTTTCCATTTAGTAATCGGAAATCATTATGGTATAACTTATATAACCCTTCATCAGCATCCATTCTGTTCCTTTACCAAGAAAGGTAAAATCCTCTTAACCATATTTCATCAGCAATTAAATGTGCAAAGTACCCCAATATATAAGGGTTTTCTACTTGTGAACCATATTTATGTAAAAATCCTTTATAATCAACACTTCTTGAATAATCTTGCACTTCACCTATAAAGAAATGTGATAAGTTTTTTTCTTCGTGTGAAAAAACAGCGTCTGGAGCAATGCTGCCAAGCAAAAATGATGTTAAGCTTTCGATTGATAAAGCCTCTGCAATTTTTTTACCAATAATCGAATGCATTATTCTTGAACCCAAATTACTCTCCCCTTTTTTTATTAATCATCTATTTTAGTTCAAGAATGGTGTTAAAAATTTCTTTACTCCCCAACTCTTCTTTAACTAATCTGCCCCGTTTGTTCAAAAATGCGTTAATACGTTCTACATCAACTACCCGTTAAATTAATTCGATAGAGAATTGCACCTCTATAGAGCCACTAGTATTTATTTCTCTTCCCGGTATATCCAATGCATTAAGTGTTTTACCAATCAAAACCCTTACCTACAACAGTCTTTTTATCCAGGGCAATATAAACCACTAGATTTCCTGAAGAGTCAGTTTGCGTATTTCTAAACATAATTTGGTAAATCTCATCTTTGTCGTACTTTTTATTAAGTTTCGTTTTTATGTCCTTATTCACTTCTACCTTTTTTATTATAGAATCTTTGGGGCTTGCTGGAACTAATAGCTTTTCTTTATTAGTAAGACTTTCGAGTGCCACAAGTTCCATAGGAACCTCTTTATTTGAATCTAATACATAAAAACCAATTATTGTTATAACTAATAAAAGCAGTATTAGAGTAAATCTAAACTTTTTCAAAATATCCCCTCCTGTTTTTATTAACGTTAACAAACCTGATCCTGAAAATTAAATTGGGTTGTACATTAAGTCTTAATTTCTATAAAACAGTCAATAATTCCTCTTATTATCCAATTAAATGGGAGGAATGTATATGTTATTATCTAGTGCTTGGAAATCCTACGAAGCTGATAAACGTATTGAAGGCTTTTCACCCTATACCTTAAAAGCATATGGGATTCAGGCAAAGTTGCTCATTAGTTATTTTAAGGATCCCAATATCGATAGTTTGGACACAGAAGGATTAAAGGAATATCTTGCTACTAAAGGTAAGAACTTAAAACCCTCTAGTATGGCCCATAGGATTCGTTTTATGAAGTCATTGTTTCGCTGGTGTCACGAAGAAGGGCATATCCCCTTTAATCCAGCGGCAAAGATCAAAGTACCTAAAGCCGGCAAGAGAATCCCAAAGTTTTTATCCGAAAGGGAGATTGAACTCTTACGCGAAGCTTGTATCAGTCCTATGGAAAAGGCATTATTTGAATTTATGTTCTCGACTGGCTGCAGGATCGGGGAGATTGCCTCACTGGATTGCAATAGCATTAATTGGTCTAACCGTTCTGCCATTGTCAGGGGAAAGGGTGATAAGGAACGTGAAGTCTATTTTAATATCCGAGCTGAATTATGGGTTAAGAGATACATTGATAGCCGCCTGGATAAGGATCCAGCCATTTTTGTAACTGAGAGGAAGCCACACAGAATGAGCATTGCCCAAATAAGGTGTTACATAAAGAAAATCTCCGCTCGTGCCGGCATAAATAAGGAAATACACCCACACCAACTAAGACACAGCTATGCCACCCACTTATTAAACAATGGTGCACCAGTAGAAGTCATTCAAAGCCTTTTGGGTCACGAGAAAAGCGAAACCACTCGAATATACGCTCAATTAAGTGGAAGGCTCAGACAGGAATTTTACAAGAAATATTTCTAACAAGCTGAAGGAGCAACGCAAATCAAGCGTTGCTTTTGTACTTTTCACCCGTTAGTTTAAGTACATTAGTTCACGGATAAAGTTCTTTAATTGATTGTCCTGGTTTCAGTTTGCTGCCAATGAAGGCGGCTTTTTTTATCATGGAATTGTTTATTGTCCATCTGATACCTGAAAGAAGTGACCTATAAAACCTAAATTGTTTTTGCTCTTTTTTTGATTATTTTACACGATAAGCATCAATAATCAGAGAAGGAAAAACCAGGTTATCTCCTTGGTTTCGAGGATCGTATTTCTTGGAACGAAAAATCACCCCATCCTTTCCATCCCAATAATTCTGATGAAAATTCCCTTCCTCATCGAAGTATTCAAGGAATTTAACTTCAAATCCAGCAATTTCAAACATTTTTTTTAAAGTCTTATAATTGTGAACTATTTTATGACTAGCTGCAGGGTGTTCTTTTGGTCCAGGTCCTCCAACCTGTACAATGTTTTGGTAAGACTCATCTGGAAAATAACCATCAGGAACTGCACAACGAATGTAGCCAGAAGGCTTTAAATATTTAAAACACATTTTCGCTGACTGTATACCTTCTTCATAGGTAAGATGTTCCCAAACGTGTTCAGCAAGTATAGCAGTTATTGAACTTTTATCGAAGCTGTTTTGCCACGTAGTTTCGTCTAATAAATCTAATTCTTCTTCCTGTGTATGTAGCCAACCTGGATTATTATTATATTCTCCTGCACCAATAACCAACTTAATATCATTCTGTTTTATGCCCAACAGTTTCACCTCTTAGGAGTTATTCATTACTATTTTCGTTCTATACCATTATTTTTCCTTCTTCAGCTAAACTGCCCCGTTTGTTCAATAAGACATTAAATCATTTACTTTTTTCTAGTTAAGCAATATAGAATAACTCCAATTAGTAAAAATATTATTAGACCAGCTAAAACTCTAATTAAAGATACGTTGCCTTGGAAGGTATCATCACTTATTTGTTCGACTTTAATGACTGTCCACCAATCTTCCTCAGTGGAAAAGTATATAGCAAAGAAGAGCCAAGTTAAAAAAGATAAAAATGTGAACAAAAATACTCCTATTTTTCTATTCATGTTATTTCCCCCTTTTTAAGCTAACCTGCCCCGTTCGATAAGAATTTCAAAAAAAAGGGCGTTAATCCATCTTGGATTAACGCAACCTTAAGTTATCATAAGGACTAAAACATTTTGAGTCTAGAAATAAGAAAAACGTAACAATCCATATAAGTGCACTACCAAAATCTAATAAAAAACGCTTCTTATTTTCTTTTTTAAAATAACTTTCAATCCCAT
>NZ_JBALSS010000038.1:0-9341 GCF_036967045.1 Bacillus sp. JJ1609
CCGACAAGCGCTGGAGGGCCTGACAGTGAAGTCGCTCTTTGACTTCATTGGCAGGACCGAAGCGTCTCGAGGAGTTAGGAGCCGCAGCCAGACAAGCGACTCGAGGGGCTAGGCGCTAGAGCTGGACATTTCTCGAAGTGAATTTTCTTATCTTATAAAAAAAAGAAGGGCATCTGCCACTTCTTTTAAAACATAAAGGTTGTTTAACTGCTTACTCCTTTTATCGTGGTAAGCTCTGATTTCCTTTTTTTCATTTTTGATGATGATTTGAATACCATTTCATTTTTACCTTCCATATTTGTGACCAGTTCATTTTTAATGATAATTATCAGCAGGAAAATGATCAGTAATACTAACAGTGAGCTTATCGCGATGTACGATGCATACTTCAGCCACCAGAAATTTTGGCCAGTAAGTCCTGCTAGTTCGTTCGATATTGATTTTTTATAATGGGTATTATAAATCGTTTCTTTATGCGGCCCACCAAGGAAAAGGCTGAACATTGCCAAACCCATCATGATTTGCAGTGTTTGGAGGACCTGCTGGACAAACAATAATGCCAGTTGAGGCTTAAGATGGGGCAATATCTGTTTCACCATGATATGCCATTTGCTGCCTCCTAATAAATAGGAACTTGTCACAAATGACTTTGTTTTTATTTCTTTAATAAAATCAGTTGTGAAGAAAAAAACAGTTGGAAATCCCAAAACGAACAAGACTATCAGCTGATACTCAATCTTTACGATAACAGGAACTTCATTGTACCCAAAAAGGTAACCATTCATTAAGAATACGCCGATCAACAGGACTGGGACGTACTGAAATGGGAGGAAAAATGCTTTAATAAAAGGTTTTAAAGCAGGCAGCCAATTCTCGATTAAAATACCCATTAAAGTACCGATTGCAACTCTAAGAAAAGAAACGGCAACAAGCGCAGCAAATGTATATTTTATTCCATCAATTATTAGCATTAAATTATCTCGGCCATCCCGGTCTGTACCTAGTAAATAATCTGAACTTGGAGGGTAGGGAGGGGCTTTTAAGAGTTTCCCATTTTCATCGTATAGTTTGTGAATCATTGTCCGGTAATCGTCAGGACCAATAAAGTCGTATAAGAAGCTTGCAATTAGCATCACTAGTAAAATACTTAAGCTAATTTTCGTTTTTTTATATGATTTCGGCCTCATAGCTGAATTTCACCTCGTTTCCTGACTACAGTATATTTAACGATTGTTCTGACCAAGTACTCAAAAAGTATGACAGGAAGTATCAGCATAATAATGCTGTATATCAGCAGCAAGACATGGTCATCCATAAATACATGCCTTATTAAAATAGAGGTATGCGCCTGTTCATAAAAATACATAAACTCTACCAGGACCAGGTTAGAGAGTAACATGTATAGAATGGACCTGAATTTAAGCATGAAAACAGGCAGGATATTCCGAATCATGTGGACGGAATACAGATAACCCTTTGTGAGACCCTTAGAAAGGCCCACTTGAATATAAAGTTCCTGCTCTTCATCTTCCATACTTTTCAACAGGAATACCCCAAATAGGATAGCTGGAAGAAATGAAATGACGATGACAGGAAAAGCAATAGGCTGATTAGAACCAAGCCCGTACATAGTAAAAATTTTCATATTATATTCTTTGTAGAGAAAGATATTCAGCATATTAATTGCGTAAATAAACATTAGGTCAGGGAGTCCCTCAAATAAATCAAGGAATGCTTGTAGCTTTTTCCTTAATTTATAAGGGGACAACATGACAGTAAAAGCTATGAGAGATCCGCCAACGATAATGATGGCAAGAGAAATTCCAAGAATGGTATAGGAATGGATATAACCATCCAGCACCTGTGAATTTGTTACATAGTCCTCAAAGCTCTGTGACTTGATATCCTTTAATTGACTCAGAACCTCTTTAAAATCATTATAAAATCGCTTGAAGGACAAGCTTAAATGTTCACCTTGCTTTTTTCCTAAATCGAATAAGGATACAAAGGAAAGAAAAAATCCTATTCCAAAAATAAATGTTGCAAACAAAAGCATGTAATATGTTACCTTGCGTAATGATGAAAATAAAATCAAAATACCTTTTTTCATATGTATTATCTCCTTTCAGACTTCTTAATGTTCTCCACGCTGGTAAAAAAATCCTTTTAATTGTTAAAAAAACTCCCTTCAGATGAAAGGAGTCTATCGGTGCTTTCTATACAGTTTTTTCAGGACAATTTTCTCAATCGTTTTCCATGGAAGCAGATTTTTCATGAATATAGTTTTGGCTACACCTTTGCCAATTGGGAACCTAAATTCTACTCCGCTTTTATCACCAGCAATTTTTGCAACCAGCTTTGCAACTTCACGCGGATCTCCATATTCTGCTTCGCCACTCTTAACCTCGTTCAAGATCGCAACCATAGATGATTCATATGGTGATTGATCCTGCAATTGGACATTTTCAATGCTCGACCAGATATTTGTCTTATAAGATCCCGGCTCAACAAGGAAGACATCGATGCCAAAAGGTTTAAGCTCAAGCCTTAAGCTTTCGCTGAATCCTTCTAAGGCATGCTTTGATGATACATATGCAGAAAGTCCAGGAAAACCAAATTTGCCGCTGATACTGCTCATGTTAATGATTTTGCCTGATCCCTGGGCACGCATGGCAGGGAGGACAGCCTGAGTGAGAGCAACCGCTCCAAAGAAATTTGTTTCGAATTGTTGACGGTAAGCTTCCAATGTGAGTTCCTCACAAAACCCTCCTTGAGCGAAGCCGGCATTATTCACGAGTACATCCACTGAATTGAATCCCTCTAAATATTCGCCAAATTCCGCGACAGAAGCAGTTGAAGTTACATCAAGCGTAAACACTTGGATACGCTTCTTGACATTTTCGTCCGCTGCAAGTTGCAGCAGACTGTCCGCTTTACTTTGATCCCGCATTGTAGCAAGAACATTAAAACCTGATTGGGCTAACTCGATTGCAATCAATTTGCCAAAGCCGCTTGATGAACCAGTCACAATTGCATTTTTCATTTTATTCTCCTCTGTAATTAATCCTTTTACATTTATTTTACCGTGTAAAAGGTGATTGCACCATTTATCCATGTATTTTTACGTGTTAACAGGGGAGACTGTTATGTTGTGGATTTTCTAAAAAAATTACTCAGGAGCAAAAGTTATGACAAAAGAAGAAGCATTAAATCTCTTATGCTTAATTGAGGCCGTATACCCATTGATCATTATTAAAAGTGAAACAGTCACAAGATGGATTTCTCATTGTGAGCTGCTTGATTACAACGGTGTGCTTGCTAAGCTGCATGCTCATATTCAAAAAACTCCCTATCCACCTAGGCTTGATGAAATAGCCGTTTTTTCAGATTCGGAAAGTAAATTTCCTAATCACATGCAGACATGGATAGAAGAGAGTGAGTTTAATGCGCAGTTTGTAGCATGGCAGAAGGAATATTTCATAAGAAATCAATAATTGATAAAAAACACGAATCCTTAAAAATAAATAGCAAATAATATTACCTGGTACTAAGTGAAAAAAACGCTATAAATAAAGGTTTTTGATGAATTTTTATTCAAAACATGACATTTATCATGTGTCACATATGACACCTGCTACTGCACAAGAGTGTTTCCCTTGTTTATAATTTGGTTAACTAACAAATCCGAAAGGGGAATTTAAACAAGATGGCAACTCACAACGCAAAAGAACTAAGAAAACAGGTCGCCCCTTATGAAAATTCAAACACGAAAGCTAGTATCATTCAAATACTGAATACGATTGTACCATTTTTGGCATTGTGGTTTTTGGCCTATCAAAGCCTTTCTATATCTTATTTGCTGACACTGGCATTTGCTGTTCTTGCAGCAGGTTTTATGATCAGGATTTTCATTATATTCCATGACTGCACACACCATTCATTCTTTAGAAACCGTACAGCCAACAAGATTGTCGGCACATTAACTGGAGTATTGACACTTTTTCCATACAGCCAGTGGGGACACGAACATTCAGTCCACCATGCTACAAGCAGCAACTTGGATAAGCGAGGAACTGGAGACATTTGGGTTATGACAGTTGATGAATATATGGCTGCTCCAACTTGGCAGAAGCTAGCTTACAGAATGTACCGCAATCCTTTTGTTATGTTTGTATTGGGACCAATTTATATTGTATTGTTCACTAACCGTTTTAACCGTAAAGGAGCAAGACTAAAAGAAAGATTAAATACCTATCTTACCAACGTTTTGATTTTTGGAATCTCCGGCTTGCTGATTTGGGCAATCGGCTGGGAATCATTTGTAATGGTAGAAGGACCGATCTTCTTCCTTGCCGGGATGTTTGGAATCTGGATGTTCTATGTACAGCATACATTTGAGGATTCTTATTTTGAAGGAGACAAAGATTGGGAATATGTGAAGGCTGCTGTGGAAGGAAGTTCTTTCTATAAGCTGCCAAAGGTACTTCAGTGGATTACGGGTAATATCGGTTACCACCATGTTCATCACTTGAGCCCACGTGTACCGAACTATAAGCTTGAAGAAGTTCACAATAATACTAAGCCATTGCAAAATGTACCAACGATCACGCTTGCAACGAGCTTAACATCCCTGCGTTTCCGCCTTTGGGATGAAAAACAAAAGCAGTTCATCGGCTTTAAAGAGATGAAAGCTTTAACAACTTCAAACAAAATGACGGCTCAGACTAAGCCAGAACTATAAAACAACTCCCCTTATTACAGTACTGTTTATTTTGTAAAGCCTAAAAGAGCTTTGCGAAAAATGCAGTCTGGAGTGAGGGGAGTAATTTTATGTTAACATCTTGGAATTTATGATATTTTATCCATATATTCGTTGTGAAGCAACTCTAATTTGAGGTCGATATGATAAGATAAAAACATCATTAATGAGTGGGATTATTATGAAGCAGAGGTTTTTATCATGTTTAAAAAGTTTTTTAATTCACTAAAAAGCACAGGCATATCTCCTTATATATGGACAATTCTCGGAATATTGCCTTTTTATTTCATCTGGCAATTACCAACTACTATGGGAAAAGTAGTTGGTATTATCCTGACATTGATGTTCTTTCTTGTTTACTGGCTGGCATTCGTATCCAGAGGCTGGACAGTTTATTTGTGGACATGTATTTTGATAGGTATTTCAATTGCCTCAGCCAGCTTGTTCAGCTATGTTTATTTCGCCTTTTTCATCGCTTACTTTATAGGTAATTTAAAAGATCGAATTCCGTTCCTTGTACTGTATTTCATTCACTTGGTGGGAACATCCATCGTCATTAACTTGGAAATTGTTTTTAAGGAAGATTTTTTTATCAAACAGCTGCCTATCATCGTGATAGTCTGGATCAGTGTCATTCTCCTGCCATTCAGTGTTTTTAACAAAAAAGAGAGAGGCCAGCTGGAAGAAAAGCTTGAAGATGCCAACAAGCGAATTTCTGACCTGGTGAAAATAGAGGAGAGGCAGAGGATTGCAAGAGACCTCCATGACACCTTAGGACAAAAGCTTTCTTTGATTGGACTAAAATCTGATTTAGCCCGTAAATTAATTTATAAGGATCCTGAACAAGCCCGAGATGAATTGAAGGATGTACAGCAAACTGCCAGGACTGCCCTCAATGAGGTAAGGAAAATGGTAGCTGAGATGAGAGGAATCCGCGTTCGCGAAGAACTGATCCATGTGAAGCAAATCCTTAAAGCAGCCGAAATCAAGTTCGTAGGCAACGATGATGAATTCAACGTGAACAATGTATCGCTGCTTTCAGAAAATATTCTTAGCATGTGCTTAAAGGAAGCAGTAACCAATGTGGTCAAGCACAGCAAAGCAACAGTATGCTCAATCACCATAAATCAGACTGAAAAAGAGCTGATCGCAGAAGTCCGTGATGACGGAGTTGGCAAGATAACGGATGAGGATTTTAACAAAGGAAGCGGACTGCTAGGAATGAGGGAACGTCTCGAATTTGTGAATGGTACACTTGAAATTTTTACAGATGAGGGTACAACGCTCTTTATTAAAATACCTAAAGTATTAAAGCAAACTGACAGGGAGGACCTGATATGATTCGGATTGTAATTGCAGAGGATCAGCGCATGCTGCTTGGAGCGTTGGGCTCACTTCTAAGTCTTGAGGATGATATGGAAGTGGTGGGAAAGGCAAGCAACGGGGAAGAAGCTGTCTCTCTCGCCAAGAATCTGCAGCCTGATGTTTGTATCATGGACATTGAGATGCCGGGTAAGACCGGTCTGGAGGCTGCAGAGGAATTAAAAGGGCTAGGCTGCAAGGTTATAATATTAACTACATTTGCACGATCCGGTTATTTTCAGCGAGCATTGAAGGCAGGAGTTAGTGGCTATTTATTGAAGGACAGTCCAAGCGAAGAACTGGCAAGCTCCATCCGCAGCGTCATGGGCGGAAGGCGAGTATATGCTCCTGAATTGATGGACGATGTATACAGTGAGGAAAACCCGCTGACCGAAAGGGAAATGGAAGTGCTCGAGCTTGTCGCCGATGGGAAGAATACAAAAGAAATCGCCGGCCAGCTAAGCATTACGGCTGGTACGGTTCGCAACTATATCTCAACCATACTGGATAAACTCGAAGTTACGAACAGGATTGAAGCCATCACCCAATCGAAGGAAAAAGGGTGGTTTAAATAACAAAAAGAGCGCAAAAAAAGTGCCTGAACCATCATGTTTTTAAATACATGCGGCCAGGCACTTTTCTTTATTTCCGGCGGGTTTCTGGTTTGTTTCTTTTAACCAACTAAGCCGCTAAGTTTATGACTTTATTTATAGAAGACTTTGTCGATGTTGTATTTCGCTTTTAAGGTATTAATCGCGTATGTTTCATAGATTTCCCTGTCCATCGGATCTTCAACAGTACATACAGCGATTTTGTGTACCTCGTGGCGATGGTTCTTGATAGGGGAAACAGTATCTTCAAAATGCTTTTTCACACGCGGTCTAAGCTTACGCGCTTTCCCTACATACATCAATTCATCATCGGCATTGAAAAACATGATGATTCCGCCTTTATCCCTTGGGATACGGTGGTAATCCGTAAATCCATATTCACTGCTGATAACTGCTTCAACCTTTTCACCTAGTTGCTTGCTTCTAGTAATCACAACATCAGGTGATGGTAATTCGATTTTAATCAATTAAATCACTTCCTATTCATCAATTAATAAATCGTACCACACGCCAAATTTAAAATCCACATATATTATCATACCCAATAAAAAGACGCCTGACCCCTGCCGCTTTATCACACCACCGCATCGGGGGTCAGACCCCCGGTGCGTTAATGCGGTGAATAAATATAGTGGTTCTTCATTGTTCTTTCATTTAAGGGTTTCGATTTTTAAATTCATTTAAATCGTCTCTTGCTATTTTTTTAATCTAAAAGCAATAATTAGAAGGATGGTTGGGAATATGAAGAATATACTTTCCACCGATTAAAGAAAGCAGGGATTTTATTTGAATAACTTTTTATCTTTAGGCATTTCAGAAAAAATTGCGGAAACGTTAAAAATACATGGGATTACAGATCCGACGCCCATCCAGGAAAAAGCAATTCCTTTATTACTGGATGGAAAAGACATTATTGCCCAATCGCAGACTGGAACGGGGAAGACGTTCGCATTTGTACTGCCTATTCTTCAGAAACTGGACACTAATAACCCAAACATTCAGGCATTGATTGTCACTCCGACAAGAGAACTTGCCTTGCAAATCACTAATGAAATACAAAAATTAATTGAGCATATCGAGGGTGTAAATATACTTGCTGTTTATGGCGGACAAGATGTTGAATCCCAGTTAAAGAAACTTAAGAAAAATATTCATATTGTAATTGGCACTCCCGGAAGACTGCTAGACCATATTCGCAGGGAAACTGTCGATTTTTCAAAAGCTGCTTTTCTCGTTTTGGATGAAGCAGATCAAATGCTTCATATTGGTTTTTTGGATGAAGTAGAAGAAATCATCAAGCAAACCCCGAAGACGAGGCAAACTTTGCTGTTCTCTGCAACAATGCCGGATGAAATCCGTAAGCTCGCAAAACAACATATGTACAAGCCTGAGAACATCCAGATAGAAAAAACGCAAGCACCATTGGCAAATATCAAACAGATTGCAATCAGTACGGTCGACAGAGCTAAACAAAACGATTTAATGGAATCATTACGAATGTATCAGCCTTTCTTAGGGGTTATTTTTTGCCGGACAAAGAGAAGGGTTAGCAAGCTGAATGACGGGCTAAAAGCAAACAATTTTAACTGCGATGAACTTCATGGCGATCTTTCACAGGCAAAAAGAGAGCAAGTCATGAAAAAATTCCGTGAAGCGAAAATACAATACTTAATTGCAACGGATGTAGCGGCCAGGGGTCTCGATGTTGAAGGTGTCACGCATGTGTTCAACTATGACATGCCTCTTGATACTGAGAGTTATATCCATCGAATCGGGCGTACCGGGAGAGCTGGAAGTGAGGGAATAGCTGTAACTTTCTATTCACCCAAAGATAAGCCACTATTGGAAATGATTGAGTCTGATTTGAAGCTTAAAATTGAAAAGAAGAACTTCGGCAATGCGCGGAGCGCGGAAGCAGGGGGAGACGATCCAGAAGAAAACAGAAGATCTGGAAATAAAATAGATAATCGCAATTCAAGTAATCGTGATCGCAGAAACGAAGACTATAAAGGGAAAAACACACGGTCGAGACGTTCTAACAGCAGCCCGCAGGATAGAGCTGGCCGTTCCCGCAGCGTTGAGAGGGATCATAGAGGAGAAAAAATCACGACAGACAGATTCAGCCGCGGTGATTCAAGAGCAAACCGGAGCAGAACTGGGGAAGATCCATTCCGCAGAAACAGAGACGAACGCCCTCGGAAACCAAATGAAAGAAGAGAGCCAAATCTAGCTGATAGAAACCGGGAGCAGGAAAGACCACAAAGGGACACAAATTCGCGTTCAAGCAGATTAGCCGGTGAAAGAAGAGAAAGCTCAAGGCGAAATGAGGAGTATGGAAGGGACCAACGAAGCGGGCGCAATGAAAATCGCGACGCAACACCACGTTTCGAAAGAAGAAGTGGGGAAAGACCTTCAGCCCAAGCACGCTCTGGCTCCGGTAGAGAAAGCAAACAACCTTCACTACAGGGTGAACGAAGCAATAAAGGGATAAACAAAAAATCCGGTGCACAAAACCGCCGAAGTAAATAAAATTAACAAGAGAATAAAGAAAATAGACCGTGAGTACACGGTCTATTTTTTGGGGATAAGAATAAAATTCACTTCGAGAA
>NZ_JBALSS010000038.1:9487-27170 GCF_036967045.1 Bacillus sp. JJ1609
GGCGCTTGCGCTTTTCTTAGTTTAATGCTGTTTATTCGGAAGCTTGTCGCTTGGATTTTCCTTGCCCTGTCTTTTTTTGTTCTGTTCATTTTTCTTTTGGTTTTCATGCAGCTTTTGAACGTACTCATGAGTATTTTCCATAGCTGTACCTCCTGTTTTAAAAATGGCTCGTCGTTACTTTTTCCAAGAACTTCGAAAATCATTCAAGGAATTATCCTAAGTGAAGTTTTAATATACGACATTTAAGAGGAGAGTATCCGATTATTAACGAAGACGCCTGACCCAGTATAAAAGGGAGGCGTCTTGAGGTTATTGTTTTTCAAAAATGTATATTTTGGCGTTTTCCGGCCTGTTGAATTTCGGTCCGGAAAAGCCTCTTTTCACGAGTTCCTTTCTCATAAACATCATGATGCCTCCATGACCGACAACCAAAACGTCCTCATCATGCTCAAGCACCTGATCCAGCACCCGATTAATACGCTTTAATACTTCCTTTTTACTTTCTTTTTGAGACTTATGACCGAGAAGCCAGGCAACCCTTATAAGAAAAATATGAAACCACAGCGGCAGCCTGAAATCAGAACCTGCTATCGGGTAAATCGACATCTCACGCAAACCTTCCAAATAAACAATTTTTCCATCAAAAGCACCTTGGGCTGTCCGGGTGGCTCTTGGCAAATCACTTGAATAACATCTCTTCCAGGTCACTTTGCACAGATCGATTTCCGTTTCCTCTATTTCTGATTCATCATATTCCTTTTGCCACTCAAGCAGTTCACTTGATGAAACCATCTTATTTGGATACCCAAGTGTAACCTTGTAGTGTCTTAGTAACCCAATTTTCATTCTTATACACCCTAACATAATATAAATAATCCATATAACTCTATATAATTCTTCCCCGGCCGGATTTTTTCCTTTTTATATTTTAATCAGAAACCTGAGTTATAGGAGTTCCAATGAAAAATGAAGAATTTATTTAAATCCGATATTCCCTATCTATATAAGAAGCAGGGCATATGATAAAAAACTTGCTACTGGAACCTTTTCGTATTACTATATAAGCAACAACGTAAACGTTTACGTAAAAAGGTGTGATGGCAATTAACTACACAATCAAAGATGTTGCAAAAAAAGTGAATGTCTCGATTGCTACGGTCTCCAGAGTGCTTAATGGTCAGGGAGGTTATTCAAAGGCAACGGAAGAAAAGGTGCTTTTGGCAATCAAAGAGCTTGGATACCAGCCGAATGCCTTCGCCCGTGGATTAATCAACAATAAATCCAACACGGTCGCAATCCTATTCCCTGAAGTATCAAGCCAGTTCTCCTCTAAAATCCTCAGAGGTGTCGAAGAGGCGGTCCATGCTTTTGGATCAAGTGTCATCGTCTGTAATACTGCCTCACACGGTCAGCGGACAATGAAATATTTGGATCTTTTAGCAGAGAAAAGGGTAGATGGAATCCTTTTTGTCAGTGAAATCATTACGAAGGAATATTATCAAAAATTAGAATCCATGAAGATTCCAGTCGTCCTAATTGCAACAGAATCTTATCTCTATCCACTGCCGTTTGTTAAAGTGGATGACAAACATGCTGCTTTTACCGCCACTAATTATCTAATAAAAAAAGGGCATACAAAAATTGGGATGATCAGCGGCAATAAGGAAGATGTTATTGCTGGCCAGCCGCGTATCGATGGCTATAAACAGGCTATGTTAAGCATGGGGATTCCCGTGAATGAAGAAAATATCATTTATGCAAAAGGATTTTCTTTTGATGACGGATTGACTAATTTGCCGCTGCTATTGAAGCAGTTCACTGATTTAACTGCTGTTTTTGCAGCAAGTGATGCTATTGCCATGGGAGCGATCTCAGCTGCTTATAAACTCGGGATTAGGATTCCGCAGGATTTGTCGATTGTCGGATATGATAACCTGCCAATTGCAGAAATGTCTATTCCGCCGCTGACAACAGTTGCACAGCCATTAGAAGAAATGGGAAGCGTAGCTGCCAATATGCTATTTTCAATGATCCAGTCTGGTCAAAACGGTGAAAGCAGGATTATGCCACACTCAATGATTGAAAGAGAAACTGTAGGATACTTATAATTTTTTGCACTGTACGTAAACGTTTACTCAAAAAACATATATCTGGAGTGATATCCTTTGAAAAAACAATGGTGGAAAGAATCAGTCATTTATCAAATATATCCGCGCAGCTTCATGGATTCCAATGGAGATGGAATTGGTGATATTCCTGGCATCATTTCAAAATTAGATTATTTAAAGGAACTTGGCATAGATGTCATTTGGCTTTCACCTGTCTATAAATCTCCTAATGATGACAACGGGTACGATATCAGTGATTACCGCGATATTATGGACGATTTCGGAACAATGGCTGACTGGGAGCTTCTTTTAAAAGAGATGCATGAGCGCGGACTGAAACTCATCATGGACCTTGTCGTTAACCATTGTTCAGATGAACACAACTGGTTCGTTGAATCTCGTAAATCAAAGGATAATCCATATCGAGATTATTTTATTTGGAGACCTGGGAAGGATGGCAAGGAACCTAACAACTGGGAATCTGTTTTCAGTGGATCTGCCTGGCAATTTGACGAAACAACCGATGAATACTATCTGCATCTTTTCAGCAAAAAACAGCCTGATTTGAACTGGGAGAATCCTCAGCTCCGTCAGGAAATATACGATATGATGAAATTCTGGCTGGATAAAGGAATCGATGGATTCCGAATGGATGTCATCAATTTCATTTCAAAGGTGGAGGGCCTACCGGATGCACCTAATCCAGAAGGAAAGCCTTATGCATCAGGAAGCAAATTCTTTATGAACGGCCCAAAGATTCATGACTATCTTCAGGAAATGAATCGCGAAGTTTTGTCTCATTATGATGCAATGACAGTTGGCGAAATGCCAGGTGCTTCTGTTGAACTCGCAAAGCTTTATACAAATGAAGAACGAAATGAAACTAATATGATTTTCCAGTTCGAGCATGTGGATTTGGATTCTGGACCTAATGGCAAGTGGGATTTAAAGCCATTGAAGCTAACAGACCTAAAGAAAAGCTTCACTAAATGGCAAAAAGGGCTTGAAGGGGAAGGCTGGAACAGTCTTTATCTCAACAATCATGACCAGCCAAGGATGGTATCCCGTTTTGGAAACGATCAAGAATACCGCATTGAATCCGCCAAGATGCTGGCTACCTTCCTTCATATGCTGAAAGGAACGCCATATATTTACCAAGGCGAAGAAATCGGAATGACAAATGTACGCTTTGACTCGATTGAAGAATACCAGGATATTGAAACGTTGAATATGTACAATGAAAAAGTGTTCCAAAATGGTGAAGACCCAGCCAAGGTAATGGAATCAATCTATGTCAAGGGACGCGACAATGCACGTACTCCTTTCCAGTGGAATGATTCAGAACATGGCGGATTTTCGGCTGGCACTCCATGGTTAAAGGTAAATCCTAATTATAAAGAAATAAATGCAAAGCAGGCGGTTGAGGATGAGAATTCAATCTACCATTATTATCGCAAACTGATCCAGCTGCGCAAAGAGCATCCGATCATTGTGCATGGAAGTTACGATCTTCTCGTGCCTGAGGATGAAAACATATATGCATATACAAGAACATATGAATCGCAAACATTGCTTGTTGTATTGAATTTCTCTGCAGAAGACCAAACTTTCGAAATCCCTGCAGCACTTCATGCCAAAGAATACGAAATCCTGATCACCAATTATTCAGGACATAAGTCTTTACAGGCTAAAATAGCTTTAAGACCTTACGAAGCCATCGTTTATCAGATTCATAACTAAGTTGAGGAAGGCTGTGAAACACAGCCTTCTTTTTTTTGTAGGTTCATATCGTAAACTTAAGATTTTACTTCGTCTTTTAGATGATCATGAAAACATACTTAATAAAAAACTCCGAAAACTTAGACTAAAGTCGTAGAAAAAATCAAGCTTCTTTACGAGGTAGGGTTTCCTTCAAAATTCTATGATGAATTCAGAAGAAAACTTAGGAGGACTTGATGATGTTAAAAAATAAAGTAGTAATGATTACTGGAGTTACTCAGGGGCTAGGCAAGGCTTTGACCCTTACTTTTGCAAAAGAAGGTGCTAAGCTCGCCGTATGCGCACGCAGAAAAAAAGAGCTTGAAGAGGTAAAACAGGAAGCGGAAGCATTTGGTGCAGATGTGCTGGCAGTTGCCGCTGATGTTTCCAACCCGCGTGATGTTGAAAAATTCGTTGCGTTAACAGAAGAAACATATGGCCGGATTGATGTTTTGATTAATAACGCTTCCATTCTTGGTCCGAGTCCAATGCCGCTTTTGCTCGACTACCCTGAAGACGATTTTGCTGAGGTAATCAGAGTAAACAGCATCAGTCCATTCCTTGTGGCACGACGTGTCCTGCCAGCCATGCTAAAGCAAAATGCAGGCTCGGTGATCAACGTGACATCCGAAGCCGGCAATGTTGGCTATGCTGGATGGGGAGCATATGGAATCTCTAAATTTGCCGTCGAGGGACTGACTGAAACATGGGCCGATGAATTAAGTGAAACGAATGTCAGAATGAATATGGTCGACCCGGGTGAAATGAACACTGAAATGCATGAACTTGCTGTACCTGGATGCGATTATGAGCTAGCAGACCCTTATGATGTAGTTGATGTGTTTCTATTCCTTGCTTCAGATGCCTCCAAAGATAAAAACGGCCAGCGGTTCCAGGCCCAGGAATTCGTTAAGGAGGGGCAATGATGCAGAGTAAAGCAGAATCACTAGCCTATGATTTTTATCTTCCTTCTGACCTCAATGCATCACATCCTCCTGAGAGGAGAGGGATACGCAGAGATCATGTAAACATGATGGTCCTTGACAGGTCTACAGGCATTGTAAAGCATGACAAGTTTTTTGAACTTGACCAATATCTGAATCCCGGTGATATTCTTGTGCTGAATAACAGCAGAACAATTCCTGCCATTTTAAAAGCTGGTTGGCATAGAAATGGAAAGCTAATGAAGAAAGAGATTGAAATAAGGCTTGCAAGGAAAAAGAATGATTCTGCCTGGGAGGTTCTAATCGTTGCTGAAGATGTCAAAGCGGATGACCAATTCTGCTTCGGGGGAAACCTAGAGGCAAAAGTGATTGGCGAAGTTTTTAAGTCCCCTTTGAAAATAGTCCGATTTTCGGTTCAGGGAAGAGACCTGATCGAAGCCTTTTATTCTATAGGAGAGCCAGTCAGATATGAGTATATTGAACAGCCATGGAAGCTGGACTACTATCAGACTGTGTTTGCAAGTCAGCCAGGCTCCGTAGAAATGCCCTCAGCCGGTAGGGCCTTCAGCTGGGAGCTTTTGTTTAAGCTGCAGCGTAAGGGAATCAAGATAGCTTATCTGCAGCTTCATACAGGTTTAAGCTATTTGCTTGATGATCATTATGAACATTCACCAGAAGACCACTATGAAGAATATATAATAGCTCAGGAAGATATGAAGGCAATAATGGAGGCAAAGTCTGCGGGTGGAAAAGTTGTTGCTGTTGGCACGACAGTTGTGCGCGCATTAGAAACGGCTAAAAGGACTTCAATTTTATCAGGATGGACTAATTTGTACGTGAGTGCCGAGTATGAGCTGCAGGTGGTCGATGGAATCATCACTGGCTTCCATGAGCCTAAGGCAAGCCACCTAGATATGCTTACAGCTTTTGTGAATGAGAAAGAACTTTTTTCAGCCTATAATATTGCAATCGAAAAGAATTATTTATGGCATGAGTTTGGTGATATCAACTTAATTATATGATAAGGAGTAAAAATGTGAGAATCCACCATTTTGCACTGGAAGTGAAGAACTTAGAAGCTGCCACAGCATTCTATGAGGATATGCTTGGATTTAAGGAACATTTGCGAACTTCTTTTCAAGACGAGGACATCGTATTTTTAAACCTTAATGGCTTTATGATTGAGCTTATAGCAAATTATCGAAATAGCCAAATATGTGAAAATGTCCATCTTTGTTTTGAAGTGGAGGATATTGATGACCAAATTCGCAGGTTAGCAGAGTCTTCACTGGTGCCTATTGAAGGTCCATATTTCCTGAAAAACGGCTGGAAGACAGTGTTTTATCAGGGAACTGACAACGAAATCATTGAATTCCTACAGACTTGACGCGGAAAAAGCAAAGGTTGCCAGGCATGAATCTATAACAATAAAAAGGAATGAAAAGAATCCATAAGATTTTTTTCATTCCTTTATTTTTTAATGTCCCATTTTTTAATTGCTGATAAAAAATTCAGCCTGTATTTCAGCAAAAGAGTATAACTCAAGAAGTATACAATAAACCCGAATAAGATAATATTTACAATCATGCCTAAGAAAAAGGCAGCACCGACATGCATACTTGCTCCAATAACTGCACCATGGTGAGGCATACCTGAAGCTGAAGGGAAGATTCCATATGGAAAAAGCGTCTCTCCTACAATTACATTCAAATAAAATAAGAATGGGAAAAGCCAAATAAGCGAAACCCCGCTGATAAACCCAGCAACCGGACTACCTTTAAGAAGTTTAGCACTTGCTGTTGATATAATCGGTCCCATTCCAAAAGAGGGAATAAAGTGAATCAAGAAACCTAAGGTAAACCCTAGAGAAATATTATGTGCGTTGTCTTTTATCCTGAATAATCTAATAAGAAGAAATTTTATCCTGCGTAAAAGTTTATTGATCATAATTCACCAGCCCAAAAAATAGTATACAATTTGATGAATCATTTTAATAGTTCTTTTTTTAACCATATTTTAAGTTAATGGTAATGATTCTTCTAATAACTTTAAAATTTTCTTATTAATCACTATTCAGAATGAGATATAATGATATCGTTCACCTTTATTTTTGGCGATAATTATAGTAAATAAACATGATTTATGCCATGCTGGGGTAAAAATAGGAAAAGAAAAGGATGAAAAAATGATTTTGGAGAGTGAGGACAACTAATGCGGTTTACAAAGATGATTCCAAATATGTTTACGTTAGGAAATCTCTATTGTGGTTTTCTTTCAATAGGATTTGCCGCCAACGGTCAATTTAATAACGCAGCTATTTTAATCTTGATTGGAATGATGCTTGACAGCATGGATGGCAGACTTGCCAGAATGCTGAAAGCAGACAGCCAGCTCGGGAAAGAGTTAGATTCACTTGCTGACATAGTCACCTTTGGCGTAGCGCCATCATTTTTAGTTTATTATACATACTTTCATCAGTTTGGAATTTTAGGTACACTGATTGCGGGACTATTCCCTTTATTTGGAGCATACCGACTAGCAAGATTCAACATCAGTACGGATAAATCTTCACTTAACTACTTTATTGGCGTACCGATCACTGCTGCAGGTGGAATCTTAGCAATTCTTACTTTATTTGGGGATTTAATTCCGAACATAGTAACTACAGTGGTATTTACAGCGTTAGGATTTTTGATGGTGAGCAGAATCAGAATTCCTAGTTTCAAAGAAGTACCGCTTCCTAAATACGGAACGATCGTAACCTTTTTCCTCGGTTCTATGCTATTCGTAATTTGGAAGGGAACATATGGTCAATTTCCTTATCTGATCTATATAGCAACACCGCTTTATATAGCTTATCTGGCATATCGTTTTGTAAAAGGGAAGCATAAATCAAACATTGATTAAAGAAGTTCGGCTGAACTCGTAAGATGAACCAAATGAAAATGAATTTTTTAAAAATGGCTCTATTAAATTAGACAGTTGATTTCCGCTCCAGGCACTAGCTTTCCACGGGGCGTCAGGTGAGCCCGCAGGACATTGTAATGCTTCCTCGAATCTGCCCACGCACGATGGAAATGCGTTAGCATTTTCGGAGGAGTCGAGTGCCCTCCGCTCCAATCAAATAGTGCTATTAATCAACTTTTACTTTTACCTTTAACTCAGCCGAAAATTAATTAATCGAGCACAAAAAAAGCCTTTGCTTGAAAGCAAAGGCTTTTGATATGACCGTTAATCTCTTGAAGCTTTATTGAAAGCGCGAGAAATGTCTTCTTTCACATTTCCAGCTGTTTCTTGCAGTTTTCCTTTACCTTTATCAAGTCGGCCATCTGCTTCCATGGATTCATTGTCAGTCAGTTTGCCAAATTGCTTTTTAGCTTCTCCTTTGACTTGGTCAAAAGCGCCTTTAGTTTGATCGTTATTCATGATTTTGCCTCCTTTTAAATGTGTATATTCTCTTATACCCTCCAGAAATGAAGGCAAACTAAATATTAAATTGTAGGTGAACTAAATTTTTAATGAGGAGGCAGCAAGGTGAGACAGCAAATAATAGAGGTTTTAAAAAGGATAGAGCTCGAATACGATGTGAAAATTCTTTTTGCCTGCGATGCAGGCAGCCGTGCCCTGGGCTTCGCAGATCATGACAGCGATTACGATATCAGGTTTATTTATGTTCATAAGCTAGATTGGTATTTATCGATAGATCAAAAAAAAGATGTGCTTGAAGTACCTAAGCAAGATGCCTTGTCTATTGAAATAAACCCTCTTTTGGATATGAGCGGCTGGGAGCTGACAAAAACATTAAGGCTCTACAGAAAATCAAACCCAAGCTTAATAGAATGGCTTCAATCCAAAGAGATTTATTTACAGCAATATTCCACGATTGAAAAAATGAAAGCTATGACGGGGAATATCTTTTCTGCAAAGTCCTTTATCATCCATCACATAAACATAGCTAAGAGAAATTTTGACATGTGTCTGGGTAAGAAGGAAGGAAATATAAAACTATATCTGTACATACTTCGATCCATCCTGACTGGCCGGTGGATAGAAAAGTATGGCTCTGTGCCACCTGTTGAATTCCAGGAACTAATACAGATAATTACTCCAGGAAGAGTAAAGGAGGCTGCATTAAAACTTTTATCAGCCAAGCTAGCGGGAGACCAACACTACAATGATTTAGACTTAACTATCATAGATGATTTTATCGTTAAAGAAATTGATTCCCTTGAATCGTATGCAAATCAGCATACAAAGAGCCAACCTGATCCAACTAACACATTTAATCAATTATTCAGGGATACATTAAAAGAAGTTTGGACCTAGATTATCTTCAAGGTTGCCGCCTGCGCAAAGCTAGTTTCTGGAGCTGAAATCACCATGCACCCTTCACACAGCCTTTGCTTAAACAATCACAGCCAACATTCACATAGCTTAAAAAACATTAAGCTGGCCTGCCAGCATTTTTTTTGCAGACAAGGCCAGCATTTAATTATACAATCTCCACCTGGTCACCATTTTTCAAACCAGAAGCATTAGCTTCATCTGTATCGATGTGCATATCAAGTGCGTATGATTCTTTAACGCGAATCAGAACCTGATGGAATACAAGGCTTCTTTCTCCTTCAGCTTTTACACTGACATATTCTCCGTCGGAAACAGCAAATTTTGCAGCGTCGTCTGGTGTCATATGAATATGGCGCTCGGCAACAATCACTCCTTCATGAATCTCCAGTTCTCCCTTAGGCCCTGATAGCTTTATGCCAGGGGTCCCCTCGATATTCCCAGAAGAACGGAGGGGTGCATTGACTCCCAAGGAAAAGGCATCTGTTCTCGAAATCTCTAATTGTGTAAATTTCCGGACAGGTCCTAAAATCCTTACAGAAGGAAACTCTCCTTTAGGACCTGTAACTTTAACTGTCTCATTGGCCGCGAATTCACCTGGCTGGGAAAGCTCCTTTGCAACTGTTAATTCATAACCCTGACCAAATAGCTTTTCCAAATCCTCTTGTTTTAAATGGATATGCCTATTTGAAACACCTACTGGAATCAATCATTTTCACTCCTTTTTAGATGATTCTTTCATTTTACCCAGCAGCAAACATAAAATACTTTAATTAAAACGTAAAAAAATTACTTTTAAACGTAAATTTTATTGCTTTTAAACGTAAAATAAATTACTCTTTAAAGTAAGGAGGTGGAAAGGATGGAAAATCTTAGATTGAATGTGGCTTTGTTGCGTAAAAGAGTTCCAAACCTGACGACTGCTGCTAAGTCAGTAGGATTAAGGCCAGCTACTGTTTCCAATTTATCAACTGGCAAGATTCCCGTGGGAAGGGCTGAAGTCCGAACGATTGTTGCGCTTGCTGAATTAGCTGGCTGCACACTGGATGAACTGATTTTAAGAGGGGAGAGTGTAGAAATGATTGAAACAGGAATAAAAACATTGGATTTATTTGCTCCCATTGCAAAAGGAGGGACTGCTGGACTTGTGGCACGTCCTGGTATGGGCCAATTGGTAGTACTTGCAGAAATGTTGTATCGGCTTAAACGGGAGGGCTACATCACCATCCTTATAAAACCTAAAGGGGAGCATCCAGAAATTAATGATATAACAGATAATGTGGATATTGTCACTGATTCTATCGAAGAGACCTATCAAGCGATGATTTCATCTGGAGCAAATAAGGAGTTTATCTTGACCGCAGACCGGTCTTATGTGTTATCAGGGGATATGTACAGCTTGCAGGAAATGCTTGACGAAAAAGATATTGCTAATATAACTACTTTCCTTGTTGATTTAAAAGGAGAGGCTGTTGACGAGGATTTGCCATACGGTCCTCTTGACACATTATGGCAATTTGATGCAGACCTTGCCGTCCGCCATAAATATCCCGCGGTAAACCCGATCTACTCAACTTCATCCATCCTAGAGGGGTCCTATTTAGATCCCATTCACCACAATATCCAGCAAAGAGCACAAAAATTGCTCCGCAGGTATCGCGAGTTGCGTTCATTAGTCAATGTTCATGGACTAGATCGTATTCCTGCTGCAGAGCTCCAAACATATCAACAAGGAGAAAAACTAGAAGCATATCTGACACAGCCGTTCTATGTAGCAGAGACTTTTACTGGTAAAAAAGGCGTAAAGGTAAGCCTTAAAGACACATTGAATGATGTTAGAAAAATACTGGACAGCACAGCAGATGCATACAGTGTTGAGGAACTTAGCTTCATCGGCAAGATTAGATAATAACCTTTATAACCATCCCACGCAGCCCAGTCTACCGATTGGGTTTTCTTTTGCTCTTATTGTTTATATTAGACAAACGCCGGTCATTTTTATCAATAATATAACTTACTGCTTCTTTCATTTTTTACAAAGTTTTCATAAAAAACGGCTGATATTGGAAAGATAGATACTATCAAGAAGATTATTGGGGTGCAATAATGGAGGATAAGACAAAAATACGCTTAACAGCAGGAGAAGTATCTAGTCTTTGGACACAGTATATCAATGATACGATCTCGGAATGCGTATTGACATACTTCTTAAATAACACCGACGACTCGAGCGTAAAGGAAATTATTGTTTTTGCCATTAAGACTGCTGAGAAAAACCTCACTTTATTAAAAGAGATTTTTGAGCGCGATCATTTCCCGTACCCAATCGGTTTTACTAAACAGGATGTTAATGTAAATGCTCCACGCCTTTTTTCCGATACCTTTGTCATGATGTATTTTGGCATATGTCTTTGCTCGGGATGGCAGCGAATTGAGGTGCCATAGGCATTGTCACGCGGCCGGATGTCATTTCGTTCCACAAAAGAGTTCTTAAATCAGCAACCGGCCTACAAGATTTGACAAGGGAACTTATGCTGAATCAAGGTACTTATATAAGGCCTCCATTCATCTCAATACCAGATAAGGTTGACTTTGTGGAAAAACAAAAATTCTTATCCGGTCTTAAAGGCAGAAGAAGATCGCTGACTTCGGTGGAAATCACCCACCTATTTATAAATACTCAGACAAATCAAATTGGTAAAGCATTGATTATTGGTTTCCTTCAGGTAGCGAAAGATAAAGAGGTCAAAAGTTATCTGCAGCGCGGCAAGAGATCGCCCAAAAACATGTTGATTTATTCAGTGACATTTTAAAACAAAATGATATTCCGGCACCAATGTTCTGGGATTCTGCTGTAACCGATTCAACCACAGCTGTCTTTTCGGATAAACTCATCGTGTTCCATGTCACGGCAATGATTGCCGCTGGTATCGGCAATTATGGAGCTGCCATGTCGGCAAGCCCGAGAAAGGATATCGGGATAAAATACGCATCGCTCATTCCAGAAATCGCATTATATGCAGAGGATGGTGCCAATATCATGATCAATAACTCATGGCTGGAGGAGCCGCCGATGGCAGATGACAGGGATCAGCTGGCAGGAAAATAAGGAAATCCCATGAAAAAAAATAGGCTTCTGCAAGTTTGCAGAAGCCTATTTAAATAACTGCTGGTTATGATTGGGTACTTGGAAGATCTGGAAATTTCACTGGGGTGTTGAGAGATAAATGGTCGCGATAAGAACGATATGCGATTAAAGTTTGATTATGGGAATGGGCATCTAATTGCAGTATTTTAGAATTATTGGTCTCTAAATAATATTTCGTCGCCCCTTGCTCCAATTCATAAAAAGACAATGTAGCACCTAGATAATGTTTTTCCTCCACTCTTGCATCAGGGTGGTTCATGATATACTCAGCGATTTGCTGTACTGAGGCAGAAGAGGTCCCAGTCATTGAATAGACCGTTTCTTTTGCTTGTCCATAGGCTTGATTCAATGTCGATTTGGCTTTATTAATAAAATTATTGATTGATTGGTTCATCAAATCCCTCCATCGCAATGGTATAACATATGTTAATTAATATACCCCTCAATCATGAAGTGATTCCTCTTTGCCGCTAAATTTCCTCTTAAAATACCATCTGAGGAGAGGAGGTACAGCGAAATATATGAAAAACAGCCTGAATAATTGAAATCCAGTAACCATCGAAAGATCCGCATTCACCTCATGCGCAATAATACCCATCTGGTCCATTCCACCGGGAGCTAAACTCAGGAAACTTGTAACGATTGAGATATTTAAAACGTCTGTAATATAGATGCTAATGGCTAAAGAACCTGAAACAAGCACAAGTCCGCTTAGCAATGCAAGCAAAATAGACGTTTTTTTTCGCTCCAATTTTTCCGGCTTTAACAGGAGGCCAATGTATCCACCAATCATGAATTGGGAAACGTCAAGAATAAATGAAGGGAGAAGATGTCCTTGGAACCCCACGTTCGTTAAAAGGGCAGTGCCCAGAATAGGCCCTAATAAAAATGGCGTAGGGAACCTCAGTTTCTTCCCAATCAAAGCTGCTAAGATACATATAGCTCCAAACAAGATAACGACAGCTGGTGAAACAGCACCCTGGGCAATATTGCTCGTGACTAGATCTGTATGTTTCATATTAAGGACGGGGCCGAATATGATGAATGGAACGAAAAAAACAATCATCAATAATCTGGATACCTGCAGAAAAGTTACGGTAGTAATATTAATTCCCTTATTTTCCTCTGCGAATATAATCATTTGCGATAGTCCTCCTGGGATGCTGCCCGTCAATACAGTTGGGTAGTCCACACCAGAAAGCTTAGAAATGAAAAAAGCCATTAGTGCTGCAAATGCAACCAACAGAATTGTCAAAATAAGCATCATAGGTAAATTCGTTAGAATATTTACAATGGCTGCCCTGGTAAACGAAAGGCCAATAGAATATCCGACAATGACTAAGGCAGCATCCCTTAAATAGGATGGCCAATTTAAATTCACCCCTTTAAATCTGGAGGTAATTAACATTGCGGCCATCGGGCCGAGCAGCCAAGGAATCGGGATAGCAAGATATGAAAACAGTAAGCCTCCACTAAAAGCAATTATTAACGCGAAAAAAAAATGACATCCTTTGATTTTCTTTCATCAAATCTGCACCTTCTAGAAATGTATTTTACTAGTTGATTAGTGTAAACGTTTGTCCATCCAAATTGTGGTAGAATCATTATAGCATACAGCTTTAACCAAGAAGGGATGTTGAATACTACTTAAAACTGCATACCTTCATAATCGGAATAATCCATCAGGGAGATGAGAACTTGAATCATAAAATCAATAATTTTAAAGAATTACGAGCCTTGGTTGGAGAGCCCAGTGAACTTGCCATACGCAAGGTCATTACCTTTATAGATGAACATTGCGAGAAATTTTTAGCACATTCACCTTTTTTGATTTTATCTACAGCTGATTCTTCTGGTTATAGTGACGCTTCTCCTAGAGGCGATGCACCCGGTTTTGTGATCGTCTTAGATCAAAAACGCATCGTCATTCCTGAGCGGCCAGGGAATAAAAGAATGGACTCATTAAAAAATATTTTATCAAATCCAAGTGTAGGATTACTGTTTCTTATCCCGGGAATGCCTGAGACCTTAAGAGTCAATGGGAAGGCAAGCTTAACACTTGATCCTATCGTGCTTGAGAAAATGGCAGCTGGCGGGAAGAAACCGATTCTGGGCATCGAGGTCGAGGTTGAAGAATGCTTCATTCAATGCGGAAAAGCCTTAAAGAGATCTGGACTTTGGGATCCAGATTCATGGGCAGAAAAACATTCTTTGCCATTGGGTGCAGAGATCCTGGCTGCTCACTCCAGACTGCCAGGTACTTCTGTTGCTGATATAGAAGCAAGACTGAAAGACGGCTATAAAAACCGGCTTTATTAACGGAGGCAATGATGAGAATAAGCGAGATCAACCACCTGCTTTTTTCAGTATCTGATCTTAATAGATCGATAGAATTTTACTCAAAAGTATTTGACGCCAAGCTGCTGGTCAGCGGAAAGTCAACTGCTTATTTTGATTTGAATGGCATCTGGCTTGCCTTGAATGAAGAAAAAAATATACCCCGCAATGAAATACACTCGTCCTACACGCATATTGCATATTCAATTAAAGAGGCAGAATTTGCACAAATCCTCAATAAGTTAATAGATTTAGATGTCGAAATTCTGCCAGGACGTGAAAGAGACCAGCGGGACAAAAAATCAATCTATTTTAAGGATCCTGATGGCCACAAATTTGAATTTCATACTGGCACTCTAAGCGATCGGCTCAATTTTTATAAAGAAACTAAACCACATATGAATTTTTATTAGAAGCAGGTGCTGACATGGCTAAGTGGGAACAAAAAATCATCAATACTGCAAGGGGAAAATTTGAAATTTTTATAAAAGGAAATGGTGAACCAATTTGTGTTACGCACCATTATTCTGAATTTAATTCTTCGGGAGATTATTTTGCAGAAACATTTACTGATAATAACCAACTCATCCTCGTAAATTTGAGGGAGGCGGGGCAGTCAGCAAAAGCCGAAGAGCCATATCAATTAAGCATGATTGAAGCAGTATTGGATCTTGAAAGTATCAGGGAAGCTTTAATGCTACCTAGTTGGAGTTTTGCCGGGCATTCGACCGGTGGTATGATTGGAGTTTTATATGGCATCCATTTTAGCGAGTCAATTGATAGCCTTATAATTGTTGGATCTGCTGCCAGAGAGTATTCATCTTCAGAAGGTTGTATTTATAATAAATCACATTCTGATTTTGACCTTATGCAAAGCTTGATCGAAAAATTGAAGCATACAGGCTTAAGGGAAACCGAAAGGAAAGAAATCTCCAGGAAAAGGGGCATGCTGTCTTTATTTAGACCTGAACTCCATGATGAATATTTCAATAAAAACATATCAAAAAAAATGTCTTCCAAACGAATAAACTTTTTCTCAAGAGAAGCATTGATTTTCGATGTAACTCGTCAACTGCATAAGATTAATGCAAAAACGTTGATTCTTTGTGGCAGACATGATGTCCAGTGTCCGGTTATATTTTCTGAAGAAATGAATCAGTTGATTCCATCTTCAAAAATACATATATTCGAAAACAGCAACCATTATCCTTTTTTGGAGGAAGAGATGCAATTTAAATCTTCGGTGAGACATTTTTTACAATCAGCTAGGGGCGCAAAAAAATGAAATTAACAACTGAGGAAGATATCATCGAATTGATCAAAAATGATGGATGGATGATGGATATTATTAAAACCGCAAGCATACTTCACTTAAGAGATTGGTGTGTTTGCGCCGGATTTGTCAGGTCGAAAATCTGGGATACAGTCCAAGGTTACACCGAGAGGACTGAACTGTCAGATATCGATGTGATTTTTTTTGATGACCGCTTTATTGATGAAAGCAAGGAAAAAGAGCTTGAAGTATTCCTTAATGAAGTCCATGAAGGAGTCCCATGGTCGGTTAAAAATCAGGCTAGGATGCACTTAGTTAATCAGCTTCCGCCATATTTGTCTTCATCTGACGCCATTTCGAAGTTTCCTGAAACAGCTACAGCGATTGGTGTGACGATGGACGATAACGGAAACCTTAGGTTAATTGCACCCTATGGAATACTTGATGCTGTGACATTGAAATTAAAACCAACCCCGTTTTTTAGGTCATCAATAGGATTAATGCAAATATATAAAAAAAGGCTGGAAACAAAGAACTGGAAATCCACTTGGCCAGGGCTAACAGTAGAAAGTGGTTAACAATCCATTTTAAAAGAGGAGATTTGATTTATTATGAATAAAAAGAAAAGAGTATTGAAATTCTTTGGAATCTTGGCCTTGCTCCTCGTCATTTCTGCTGGCTTTTATACATATTCAGTTTATAAATCGGTTACAGCGACAGTGGAAACGATGCATCAGCCACTTGATCGGGAAAAGTCAGAAAAAAGGGAAGAACAATTATCTTTCCAGAAAAAAGAACCATTTTCTGTCCTGTTGCTCGGTGTCGATGAACGAGCAAATGATGGTGGAAGGTCTGATACGATGATCGTGCTGTCTGTAAATCCAAATAATAAATCAGTCGAAATGCTCAGCATCCCTAGAGATACCAGAACAATGATTGCCGGTCTTGATAAAGTAACAAAAATCAACCGTGCATTTGCCTACGGAGGAGCCGAAATGGCAGTTGCGACGGTTGAACAATTCCTTGATATTCCAATTGATTACTTTATAAAAGTCAATATGGAAAGTTTTAAAGAAATAGTGGATGCTTTGGGTGGGATTACCGTTTTTAATGATTTGGACTTTGCATATGGCGGAACCAATTTTCCTGCTGGTGAAGTAGCGTTAGATGGGAAAGATGCATTGAATTTTATCAGGATGCGTTACGAAGATAAACGCGGTGATTTCGGCAGACAGATACGCCAGCGTGAGGTAATTAAGGCAATTATAGATAAAGGTGCCAGTTTTACATCTCTCGCAAGGTATGAATCGATTTTAGAGGTCTTGGGCGATAACATCAAGACCAACCTGACGTTTAGCGAAATGAAGGATATTCAGCAAAATTATAAGGATGCCAGAAAACAGATCCATCAAAATGAAGTGAAGGGAGAAGGGCAAAGAATTTACGATGAGGAGTTCGGTAAGGAATTATATTTCCTTGTTGTGCCTCAGGAAGAGCAGCTAAGGCTCCAATCTCTTTTGAAGAAGCATCTTGAAATTGAAAACAGTTAGTAAAATCCTTTCGCTGTTTTCGTAAACTTTGTTGCGTTTAATAAGTTGATTTCAAACAATCCATTTAATACTACAATCTTTTAGAAAACAGCTACTCCTTTACAAAACTAAATGCCAAGAAGAAGCTGCCTGCACAAGGCAGCTCAGTTTGTCGACAAAGATACAGTTGAAGGAACAGTTATTGAAACCCTGTTGATTGGAGTGGAAGGCGCGAAGACTCC
>NZ_JBALSS010000039.1:0-27199 GCF_036967045.1 Bacillus sp. JJ1609
GGTCCTGTTGGCCCTGTTGGTCCTGTCGCTCCTCCACCAATTGGGACTTGTTGTTTCTGAAGCAGCTTGATTGTAAAATTGACAATCATCTTTTCCACAACGTTCCTAAAGGTTCCTTCAAATATTGCTCCTTCTTGTAACGGCACCCTGTCTGTTGCTTCATCCCACTCTACAATATTGCTGGAGACCAAATCACAGTATGGAAGTTCATTATAGTGTTGAGTACTAGCTTGATGAAATTGCGAAAGGTCGCTCGTTAGCAGTTCATCTTTTTCAGGAAAGCCTTCCGGTAAAGGTTTGGTAATCAAAAAATCAAATTCACTGCGCTGGTTAAATTGAACGTCTACTGGACGAGTAATGAACTCCCTAATTGAAGTGGTACATTCAAAAGGAACTTTCACGGTAAGAGATCGGATATTTGAGTCTATAGACTTCCGCATCCATCCCGCTGGTGCAGCAGCGTATCTGATATTTTTTTCTACGTATCCTTTTATGAATAGCTGATTGGTTGGCACAAGCAGACGACATTGCACAAGGACTACTCGTTTTTTTATATCCTTGATTTCCAGTACATCTTCAGGAAAGGTAATGTTAGCTTTAACATGGGTACTAACTTCAATCTCAGCTAAGACTACCGGTACCTTGCTTATCCTTGCATCAAAATTTACGTCCGGTACTACGTTTCTGTTTGGACAATTGCTAATATTCGCCGAAATTCCCTTATTGTGATTCTCTTTATCTCTCAATTATTTCACTCCCTTATTTTTTATTGAGAACACAATATATTATGGGAATCTCTCTACAGGGGATTGGACTATTTATATAAAATCCGGAAGCGTTGGGGAAATTCCACACCTGCCTTAGAACATAAATGGAGGTGGAGGCTGTGAAGAAGGTTTAGATTTAGAGACAATGTTTATCTAATTCTATATATAGGACTATTGTTATCTCGCAGAACATGAAAAACCGGGCAAAATCGCCAACTACACCGCAACCTCAATCTTTTGGTAGAAGAAATGGTGGTTGGATTTTTCCCATTCCCTCCTGCTTCTGGCCATCTTCTCCATCCTCACCTGTTGGTCCTGTTGGTCCTGTTGGCCCCGTTGATTTGGAAACGGCTCATGTCATTACTAAAAGTTAATACCATTTAAATTTGATGAGTTTTCTCAGTTCAAAAATAAATTTCATCAAGCTTTAACTAAAATAAGCTACCATTCTTATATTGAATGGTGGCAATAATGATAGATTGGGGGCTAAATAACAAAAAAGACTACCTCCATGGAAGTAGTCCTTCTATACGCTGCAAGAACAGGCAGTCTCTATTTTTAATATGCCACCCCAGTCCTAGTATGAGTATTTTCAAACTCAACCATATCAGGGTCAAAATACTTTTCATCATATTTGGCGACAAACTTTCCATCATCTACATAACCTGAACCCCATGTCGGGTCCATTGTAATCCATTCTCCCTCAAGGTTTGCTTCGACCCATGCATGCTTTGACGGCCACCAGCCGCCTCTGGCCATGCCTTCAACAAATCGGGCTTCAATATCGCTCGCTCTCAGCAGGGCAATTGTCAGATACGAATAATCCTGGCAGACACCAGATTTCAACTCCAAGGTTTTCAAAGCACTGTCATCCCAATTGAAATCATCCGTCTCCAGCTTTTCAACATCATAAGCAACCGTTTTGGCTACATATTCATAAATCGCCTTTGCTTTATCTCTGTCCGTGCTCTTACCGGCTGTAATGTCCTCTGCCAGCTGTTTAATTGGTTCCGCATTGGACTGGACGCCCCTTGATGGCAGAAGGTCCCGCTGATCTTCGCCAGTAGATTCAACTTCGAACCTGGCAAAGCCAAAATACCTGAAGTAGTCGCTTTTCTCTTCTTTTATCTCCGGCACACTGAGGATGATCTCATACGTTCCAGGGCCGAAGCGAAGGTAAAAAGAGTCATCAAATTTGAAATCTTTAACCGGAATAACATCTAAAGCTTCATCTTCCCCTTTTTTCGTAGTGATATAAATATGTGTCGTTTCAGGTCCGAACTCAGCATTTGGATCTATCTTTCCCTTTACACGATACTTGCCTGACGCCTCCTCGCCGCCAAATACCGGCGACTCCAGCGTCACTCCTCTCTCGCGGTAGACATCCATATACTCAATCGGCAGCATCGTACGGTCAGACTCATTATCAATTAAAATTGTCGTAGCAGTCTGGTAGTAATTTTCCCGTTCCTCATCCGGTACCAGAACCTCCAGCTCATGAACGCCTTTCCCGTAAAATAAAGGGACATCATAGCTGAACTGCCCATCCTTGATTGGGAGGACATGCTTCCAGCTTTCTGAATCCTTGGTAAGCTTGAGCATGACGGTATCCGCATCCGTCAGCTTTTCCGCTTCCCCTTTCAAACTGAAAATCTCATTTTCTTTTACATAGCTCGTGTCCATGTTGAGTGCCATTTCTGCTTCCTGGCCAAAAGGAGTCAGCGTAATATCGCGCTTGATTTCAGGATTTACATTATGGACATCAAAAGCCGTCGCCTCAAAATAATAATCCTCCGTTTCGGTGCTCGGGAGCTGGACACTTACATGGTACTTCCCCTCACCATTGAAAAAGTGAATCTTCTGCTTGAACTTTCCTTCTTTTAATATCGTGTAGTACTCATGCTGATTTCCGGCTGGACCTTCCTCATCAGCGGAAACCTTAATCCAGACGTAATTCGATTTTAACGAAGAGAATTTTTCAACCTTTCCTTCTACAATTACTTCACCGTTAACGGCAAACTCCTTGTAATCCGGTTTTGTAAAAGTTGAATTGATTTCTTCATTATAGGAACTGAGCTCGAGTGGCTGAAGCTCGATTTCCTTGTTTTTTTCCTTTACGAGCTTTTCATATTTATCCTCTTCTTTTTTCTCCGCTTTGGCTTTTGCGTCGCTCGGACTTGGGTCGCTGCAGCCTGAGAGAATTAAAATCGTGCTCATTACCAGCAGCAGCGCTGTTAAAATAGGATTCTTGGAATTCATGGCTTCCTCCTCCGGAATGGACTGTTTCACTTTTTGTGTTTATTTACGCATCCTTGGTGGATAAGTTCCTGGGCCTTATGTACCTTTTTACTTTGTTTTCCAATGGCCGCTTCATTTATATGAATCTATTATAAAATAAATGCCTTGCTTTTTGATTCAAAAAGGACCCATCCCAAATAGGATAGGTCCTCTACTCTCAAATCAGCTTCTCGAAGGCTTGAACCCCTTCAACCGCAGTGCGTTAAGCAGCACAGATACTGAGCTCAAGCTCATCGCTGCGCCGGCAATCATTGGATTTAACAATGGTCCGCCAAAAAGATACAGCACGCCCATCGCAACTGGAACACCAACGATGTTATAGGCAAATGCCCAGAAGAGGTTCTGTTTTACGTTGCGGATGGTTGCTTTGCTTAGTTCGACGGCCGTTGGAACATCCATCAGGTCACTTCTCATCAGGACGATGTCTGCGGATTCCATCGCAACGTCTGTACCGGAGCCGATCGCAATCCCGACGTCTGCCTGAGCCAGGGCTGGGGCATCATTAATGCCATCCCCAACCATTGCGACTTTCCTGCCGTCCTCCTGAAGCTTTTTGACTTCATTCGCTTTGTCCTCAGGTAATACTTCGCTCAAAACCCGGTCAATGCCTACCTGCTTGGCGATTGCCTCAGCAGTACGCTTGTTGTCACCTGTAATCATCGCGACTTCAATGCCCATCTTATGCAGCTTTTGAATTGCTTTCATACTTGTTTCTTTTACCGTATCAGCTACTGCGATGATTCCGGCAATTGTTCCATTGATTGCAATATACATCGGAGTTTTGCCTTCGTTCGCCAGCTGGTCGGATGTGTCAGCCAATTCAGCCAGTTCAATCCCCCGGTCATCCATGAGCTTGCGGTTACCGAGAAGGATATTTTTACCCTCGATGTTCACTTCAATTCCATGGCCAACGATCGCATTAAAAGAATCTGTTTTTACTACACTAAACCCTTTTTCCTCGGCAGCCAGGACAATCGCTTCTCCCAGCGGGTGTTCAGACCCCTTTTCCGCAGAAGCAGCAAGCACGAGCAGTTCGTCCTCCGAAAGACCGCCCGCAGTGACAATATCCGTTACCTTAGGCTTCCCTTCTGTAATAGTGCCCGTTTTATCAAAGACAATCGTATCAACCTTGTGTGTGGTTTCAAGCGCACCGCCGCTCTTGATCAGTACTCCGTTCTCTGCTCCCTTGCCTGTTCCGACCATAATCGCAGTTGGTGTCGCCAATCCCAGCGCACACGGGCAGGCTATGACCAGAATGGAGATGGCAATCGTGAATGCAAACAGTCCTGACTGACCAGCAAAGTACCAGGCAAAGCCTGTAAGGATCGCCAGCACAATAATGATTGGCACAAAGTAACCGGAAATGATGTCCGCCAATTTAGCGATCGGCGCCTTCGAACCCTGTGCATCCTCTACTAGTTTAATAATTTGCGATAATGCGGTGTCCTTTCCGACCTTAGTTGCTTCATAACGGATCGCACCATTTTTATTAATGCTGGCACCAATGATTTTTGATCCAATACCTTTTTCAACCGGAATGCTTTCTCCAGTCAACATCGCTTCATCCACTGAAGTACGACCTTCTACCACTACACCGTCCACCGGCATCTTTTCTCCTGGCTTCACAATGATCATGTCATCGACTTGAACTTCGTCTACAGAGATTTCGATTTCTTTGCCGTCCTTCAATATAATTGCCGTCTTAGGCGCAAGCCCCATCAGCTTTTTAATCGCTTCAGACGTTTTTCCTTTTGAAAGAGCTTCGAAATATTTACCCAAAGTGATCAGCGTTAAAATAACCGCTGCTGATTCATAATATAAATTCCCTGCATAGCTGTGGTTACCCAGCACGATCATCACCGTTGCAAAAGCACTGTAAAGGAAGGCAGCGCTCGTTCCCAATGCGACGAGCGAATCCATGTTAGGATGTCGCTTAATCAGCGTCTTGAAACCGACTGTGAAAAATGGCTTCCCTAAAATCATCACGGGAATTTCCAGGACAAGCTGAACATTCGCGAAGGCAGCCGGATTGTGCATTGGATCAATCATTTCCGGAAGCGGAAATTCAAGCATGTGTCCCATTGCAATCAGCAGCAGTGGAACTGTGAACACGCCTGAAATCCAGAAGCGTCTCCACATGTCCTTGATGTGCTTTTCCTTCTTGGCCCTGTCTTCGTCAACCGTGTTTGATGATTCCACATCCTCGACTGCTTCATAGCCAGCATCCTGAACCGCTTTTTTAATATCAGCCACCGTGACAGCAGTTGGATCATATTGAATCACCATTTTTTCAGTTGCCATGTTTACATTTGCTTCCATGACTCCAGGTAATTTTCGGGTTGCTTTTTCTACTGATTGCACGCAGGAAGCACACGTCATTCCATTAATGACGAATGTTTTCATCACCACATCTGTAAGTGCTTTATATCCTGCATCCGAGACAGCATCTTGAATTTCTTTTACAGATAAAACATTCTCATCATAATTCACTTTTAACTTCTCTGTTGCAAGGTTCACACTTGCTTCCACTACACCTGCCAGTTTCTTCACCGCTTTTTCAACAGACTGCGCACATGATGCACATGTCATTCCTTCAATGGACAGGATTTTCTCAGTCATTTAGATCAGCCACCTTTTAGATGTCGGTTCTGATTCATAACCAGCTTCACGAACCGCTTCATTCAAATCATTGATAGTCAACTTCGAATCATCGTACTTCACTTTTGCTGTTCCCTTCTTCAAATCAACCTTCACTGCCTCAACGCCTGGCAGCTCCTTCAAAGCTTTTTCCACTTTCCCCACACAATGCCCGCAGCTCATTCCATTCACTTTAAATATAATTTTTTCCATTTTAGTAACACTCCTTTTCAATGACAGCTCATATTATGATTTTCCTTACAATGGCACTGCCCAGGGACGCAATTGCAGACGATTTCATCTACTGCATCCTTTTTCTTTGCTTTTAAAACTTCCTCGATCATCGCGATATCACCATGGCTAAGGGTCGCATCACGTATCAGATCCGCAATTGTTTTTCCAACCGCCGTGTTGCAGATGTGATTGAATAGTCCTTCCTTCAGCGACTTCAGGCTCTCTTCCTCACTGACAGCCGCCGTGTAAATAAACTTGTTCCCGACTGTCTCGGTATTCAGCGCTCCCTTTTTTACCAGGCGGCCAATGAAAGTTTTCGTGGTCGCAGGCTTCCAGTCTTTCTTCTCCTGCAGGATGCTGATAATCTCCTTGCTCGTCGCCTTCTTGCGCGTCCAAACCACTCGCATGATTTCCCACTCAGAATCCGTAATCTCCAATTTTTCTTCATTCGTCATTTTGCAGCACCTCTATTTTTAAAATTATTTACAAGTGTAATCGATTTATGATTTTAGTTTACAACCGTAAACGATTTTTGTCAACAAACACAATTATATTTTTTTCCAAATAAATCTCGTCGCTTAAAATTGGCTTTCCCTAATCGTCCTGTCGCCATGAAAAAATTCCCGTCAAATTAAAAAATGGACACCACCACGAAATGGAGTCCTGTATTCCGAGCTAAGCTATGCTCCTTCTTTATTCATAAAAAAATCCGCCCCACTTTTATGAGGCAGATCATTTATATAGCTTCTTTTTCTAAGGATAACTTCATCCGCTCGACAGCCTCAGCTGTGTCACAAACTGGCAATCTTTTTCTACCAGTGCATGTTGATGTCTTGAACGATGTTAAGGTTTCAGATCACTTCAATGCCGGACCGCGGTTTTCTTCCACCTCGCTGCCGTATGCAATGTTGCTTTGGCTAGAAATTTCAATAACGTCGTAGCTATTGTTCCCTATATTGTTGTTTACTGCAACAGAATTGTTGCCATCTCCGATTAAAATGCCGTTGAAGGAGTTGCCCTCCGCCTGGTTGCCATATACAAGTGTATTTTGCCCTCTTACTACAAAGGCATCTTGAGCATTGCCGGTAGATTTCTGACCAACTTCATAGTCGGTCACTACACTCTATGATTCTCAAAGATTTATGGCTTGGCCACACTGTATAGGTATTGGCATACTTTTTTGCAAGAGTTAATCCTTTTAAAATGAATAATCTGTTATGTGGTGACAAAAGAATGTATGTTGCTAGCTATATAGTGATAAAAGCAACACAAAAAGAGGCTTCCTAAAAGTTCAGAGAACGAATGGAAGGCCTCTAAGTGAAAAAATTGCCCTTTTTAGTTTGTCGATATCACTCAAAATTTGCAGATATTTCTCGGGAAATTGTTGAAATATGAAAAATGAGAACACGGGGTAAATTTCTTATCTCTAGGTCAATGAAACATCTAATGATTCCTTTTGCTGATACATAAGGTCACTAACTATATACATCCAGGGACTTGTCCGTATCATGTAACTCTATAGTGCTTCCATATCGTTTCAACACTATATTTTCAAATAGGTGGTGAATCTTTGACCCTCAATTTCTATTTATAACAATTGGAATTTAACCGTCATTTATATCGCCCAACGATACGAAACGGAAAAAGAACAGATTAACCCCTGCTTGACCAGTTGAATTGACTTTCAATTGCCTCGCACATGCTTTGTATTGGTTTCAATTTACGAGTTCCGATTAGATGCATATCGCTTAAACAAACCATAAATGAATATCAATAAAGCCTTTGTTTTTTCGATAACCAGATAGAATGAACATCAAAATCTACTATTTCCGGAATAAGGAGAAAAATAGACTCCATTTATCTTTTGGTCTTTGTATCGCTTCTTCTAAACGATTATTAAAATCATTTTGTGAACGCCATTCTTTTTTTTGTTCTTCCCGCATACTTTGGATTTCTTTTTGCAAGAGTTCACTTTTTTGTTGTTCTTGCTGCAGCATTGTTTCGTAATAGTTTTTTTGTTGTTCCGTTAATTTTTCTATTTTAGCATTCGTTCTTTGTGCTGAATTACCAATACTTGAACTAATAACATGATGGTCCTGCTGAAGCTGTGAAACCGTTGTTTTGAGCTGTGCCATATCGTTTGCAAGCTGGACATTCATTTCACGTGCAGCTGCAAGTTCATTGACGACAAACATTAGTACTTCTTTTAATTGATTTGGGTCTTGGGGTAAATTCTCATATGTATCAGAAATCGCAACCTCTGTTCCAGTAGAATCTTCTAATCTTTCTTTTAGCAGTGATACAAGATCTTTTGCCGTATCGTCTAGGGGCTTGTCCGTATCGCGTAACGCTATAAGCGCTCCGATATCAGATGAAACAAAGATACGTCGATCGCCATCTTTCAAGAACTCATATCCATTCCGCTCTAAGATCTGGCCATACTTTCGAACAGTAGGAGTGGCAATCCCCACCTCTTCTGCTACTTCCTTGGAAGAGAAAGCTCGTTCATTGGGTTGTATATCGCGTCGCATATCGAACCTCCTTTACTATAAATATGAAGGTTTTCAGATTCATTTGCAAGCTGTATCGCCATACGATACGGATTAAAAAAGAGCAAATCTGTAAATTTTAAAGATAAAAAGAGACTGCCTCCCCTATATTAGAAAGTAGTCTCTACATTAGTTAGAAATTTATTATTGTGACCAGTTCTCACTTTAGACTAAAAGAGCATTCGCTATTTCCCAATAGTAAGTGGCTGATATTACATCCACCCATGTCTGGCATGCCATCTTTGTTTTCTTCCGGCATGTCAGCAATAAATACCACAGCATAGCCTCTACAAACGAATGAAGCACCTCCATCCACCAAAAAAAAGAATCCGTCCCCACAGAGGGACAGATCCTTTAATCATTCTTATTTAACGGAATTACATCATTCCGCCCATTCCACCCATGCCGCTCATGTCAGGCATTCCAGATCCAGCTGGTTCTGGCTTGTCAGCAACAACTGCTTCAGTTGTTAAGAACATAGCCGCTACGGATGCAAAAAGTAGCGATATAATCATGTTTTACTTATATTTATTTAGCGATAACCACTTCTCTGGTTAAATCCTCCAATATAATTATAAAGTAGTGACGATATTTGGTAAAGTGGTCATGGCTCAAATTTATTTATCATAATTTTTTTTACCAAGCTTATCTAGTAGTTCTTGTGCCTGTTTAAATTTAAACGGCTCAATCTTATGATGTATTAAAGTCTTTTGATGCAATGGAGCAATTCCTTTTGCTTCAAAGCATATATCCTCTACCTCATAAAGTGAAGAACCTATTGCCTGACACTTCTCGTAATTAAAAATCGTTATATTCCTTCCTCTTTCGTGGAGGGAGCTGTTAAATTTTATTCCTTCTAACCCTAAATTTTTTATAAACTCTGATACATACTGTGTAGGTATGTAGCTTTTCTTGTCAAAGTCTGAAGGTCTAGAGAAATCTCTCATTATCATAAATAATAGGTTTTGTTCCAAACCATTCAATTTCCCAAAAGAATCATAAGAAAAGTCAGTAATAATTAGTGGTTCATTGACTTTAATTTCTGCAATGCTTACCCTGCTTCCTAAATACGGTCTGACTTCAACAAGAGCTGTATAGGGCTCTTCTGCTGTATAAAGATATTTTATATAACTTGGATTAGCTCTCCCATCACTAACAATGTTATTGTCTAATGGAACAAATGAATCCTTTTCATCATAACCCCAGAATTTTGTTTTCATTTTATTATTAATCTTTGCTTTATTAAAATGTTTAAATAAATTATTTTCCTCTGAAATTTCTTCTGCTTTTAAATAATGGAGAAATGTTGTGTCCGCTGTATAAATTCTTGCTCTATAAAGAATTTCTCCACTTTCAAGTGTACTTTCACAGGAGTTAGCAATACTTTCTAGTATATCTAAGACCTCGTGTTTAATGTTAAATCTATTCCTATATAGTATCTCATTTTTAAAGTCAGTCCACATTTCAAAAGCTTGACTTAATAAACCTTCCTCTGAGCTCACTGATTATATCCCCCTATTAATAATTAGTTTTCTAACAATATATGAAATAAAAACGCTTATACACTTTAATTCACCAAATCATAATTTAATTGAAAACTTGTTGAATGTTCATTAAAGCACATTTGGTATGCAGGAATATTAAGATGATTCGCTATTTCTACTAGTTGTTCTTTGTTATCTTTACTACATTTCATACCTATATATATCGAACTAGGGTGGGCGTCTAAATATTGCTTATTAGAATTGCCAACTAAAACTCTTAGTTCATTTTCGTAGTTCCAGCTAGTATGTTTTACACAACTATAAAATATCGAAAGCCATATTATCATGAAGTCATCAAAAAGAATTTTCTTTTTCCCTAATCTTATGTCTTCCTCTATCCTTCTAATGATTTTTAAAGCTTGGTCTTTAATAATATCAGTAACATCTAATCTTTCCTCCGTATACTGAACAGGCATCAAGAGGCTTTTTAGCTGGAAGTTTCTTTTATCATCAGTGTCGTACTCTACACAATATCCTGAATGATTATTTGAATAATGTGCCCACATGGGCATACTTTGAACATTATTTTTGGTCATTGATGTAATTAAACTCAAGGATGAAAAATCATCAATCAACTTCCCATTATGTTCTCTTAAACGTTTTATTTGTTGTAATTCTCGCTCATTATAAAAAAATGATTTTCCTTCAAATGGGTCATTAAGATGAGACATAGGGGAAAGGAAAATCTGACCGTTCCTTAAAGTTTTTAATTTTAAATTATTTAAATTATTGTTATCCGTTAAAGAATAATACTTATAGACTTTTTTTGTAATATGTAACTGGGCTACTCTTAATAATGTAAAGAATGCTTCACTACTACTGTCTATTTTTAAAATTTCTATAGCTTTTCTGTAGTCCATTGGATTTTCTTGACGCCATTTTTCTATATCAAATTCTACTTCCATGCTAATCTCCCCAAATCGAAAGTAAATTTCCCTTAACTAATAATTTCCAGTATAAGTATATCTCAAATGTTACTCTTAGGAGTATCTTATTTCTGTAATTCATTCTTCCTTCTTATAAGGGTTTGCTTATTTATTCCCGTCATCGCTTCCACCACTACGAAATCTCATTAGAACTTCAATCTTTTCACTTCTTAGTCGAAGAATTTTCACAAGAGTTTATTTCCTACTTACCAGAAATGTCAGCAATTGAGTTATTGATTATAATGAGAGAAAGCGAAATGCAGAATTAATAAGAAAACGAACCGTATATCATTACGGTTCGTTTTTTAACCATTCCACTCACTATTTTCCTCCACACTTAATCTAAAATCATAGTATTGTCTATTGGTATTATTCTTAAAACCATATCTTGAATGGAAAGCTTCATGACAAATGGTGCATAATGTAACACCATTGTTAACATCTGTACGCTTTTCCTTACACCAGCTATAGCCATCTAGATGATGGGCAACAACTTGTGAGCCACTATATCCACAACATTGGCATGTGTAATTGTCACGTTCCTTTACTTCTTTCACCCATTGGTAGTATTTCGGATATTTTCTAGCCTTTATCCTCTCTTCTTCATTCAAAGTATAATGCCAGTCTGGAATCATGCACTCCCAACATTTACGTTTGGGGTTTTTACCTTCAACAGCCCACATGAATTTTCTATAGGTTACAGTATCGATATTTCCACAGCTGCACTTAAACTTCATTCGCGTGCCAGCATTTACATACTCCTTTTCCAGAAGAAGTAAGCCTTCCTTTGCAAATAGGACACTAACGAACTTAAGTGTTAGTTTTTTTGAACCACCACAGTAATCACAACCATGTTGAGCGTTTTTAAATTTATTTAAAGTAGTAAAGCTTACATGACCATTAGGACAAATGTATTTTAAAGACTGGTTAACATTTTCATAAACTTTAGATAACAATACATAGCCACGTTTTCTAAAGTATTCATTTACTTCTTCATAATTCCACCTTTTTAACCCCTGACATTCTGGACATCGCCTTTCATTGTGTTTAAAATTGTCCCAATTCATTAAAAAAGTATGGCTTTTCGGACACTGGAACATAAGTTTTTTCTTTGCACCTTCGTAATTAGTTGAAAGTAATTTATAGCAATGACTGGAAGCATACTTTTCAACATCCTCAAATGTGACTTTCCTTTTACTACACCTCGCACATCTACGCCCCATCTTAAAGGCATCCCATGTGATTGAAACTGAATGCCCCTGAGTACATATAGCATTTAAATGTGTTTTCGCGTTCTTGTACTCATTACTTAGCAAAATATATCCGTTTGTTTCAAAAGATAACTTAACAAATTCTAATGTTATTCTTTTCTTCAATCCGTAGCCCTTCTTTCAATAGCTTAATAGTAAGAGCTTTAACAAATTATCTTTTTTTCATACATGCTTATAAATTATTTATTATAACCAAAAAAGGACTAACGAATACTTAAATAAATACATTTTTCTTACACGAACATACATTCCTGTTTTTGACATTATTATTAATGATAATACTCGGGGGGTGCTACCACAAACATTGCATTTCATTTGTGGCTCCGCCACAAAATGAAGTGCAACGCTGTCGATGCACCACCCCCCGAACCCCCCTCACATCGACTAAAATATATTATTTTAGGTTATTCAATAGGAAAGTTAAAATTTGTACACAACCTACTTTAGTATATTATTTTCATATTATTAGTTCCGGATGTGTACAAATACATTTCTAATTTACACTAAAACACAATATTATCATCTTCCCCATCATAATCCCAAAATTCATCATCTGATTGCCTTTTCCTTTCTTTACGTAATAGTTCTTCCAGTACATCAATTTCTAATTTATCCTTTAAAATTATTGATAGAATCTTCAACGTGTTCATTAGATAAGTCCTTCTCCAGTGGGATTTATTTTCTTGGTATTTTTTACTTTGCTGCCTATTCTTTGCTAACTTTATAAACTTCTTAAAATACGCTTGGTCAAATTCTTCTTTCGATACCTCTTTTATTACTTTTTCATATATTAATGAAACTCCTATCGCTTGGTACATATACTTAATACCAAACTCTTTTTCCATTTGTTTATCTACTTCTTTAATGATTCCCTCCAATCTTTCACTTCTATGACCAAAAGAAAAATATGCTTGAATATACTGAGTGTATTTAATGCCAAATGTTTCTACTAATTCCTTCTTAAAATTTGCTGCTTCCGCATATCTTTCTTCGTCAACTTCCTCATAGTTACCATCAATATTTCTAAAGATGTAACTAATTGACCTAGTGACTATTCCTTCTTTTTCTAATCGCCTAAATGAGTTATCTATAAGTGATTTGTTATAATTGTTAATCGCTTTACTAAACTCACTCACAATTTCTTTAGGATTAACTAAAACGCCTCTATGAAGTTCTTTAATTTCTTCCATTAATTCATCATTGGAGAATGAATTTGGTTGAAACAAATCAAATTCTCTTATCCAAGCACTGTATGGACGATTATTCCCTGGACCATCCTTTACAAGAATATTAAAGAAATATTCTTTCATCGTTTCTTCTTCTACAGTTGGTACAGTTCCTTTGTAATTGTACTGCCGCTCTGTCATTTCATCCTTTTTACCTTTAAGGTTGTATTTACGTTTTTTCCCTTTCCCTTCTACTTTAACATTATGGAATATAGTTTCTAATTTGTGTATTAGTGCTTCCATTGTTCTGTTAGGATGCAAACACCCTCTATCTTTCCAGACTGCTGTTTCAAATTCAGAGCCATCATATCCATGTTCCATCGTAATATTAATAGCTTCTTCTTCAGTAAAGACATTTTTGTCTTCATTTTCTTCAATAAGCATCCAGTTAACATCTCCTTAGTAATAGATGTGGTAGATGTTTATAGACATACAAAAAAGCCAACAGTCTATAAACATGACAAATAAAACAGGCATTCCGCCCGTATATTTGAGTTTATTGACCATTAGCTTAAATTCAGCTTAATGTATTGTTCAATTGAAACAACCCTATTATATACAGTATGAAGAAAATATTCAAAAAAGTCAAATTGTTAGACCCGATTTTACTTCTTCATCCAAGCTTCGTATATTGTCTTATTCTTTACTGGTATTGCATCAGCATTCAGAAGTTTGATTAACTTTACAAACATGTTTTTGCACCTTGGTACTGACTCTATACGGCTTTTTAAGTAATTATCTTCAGTTACAACAGAAAATAGTTGTTCAACCTCTCTTAATGAAAAATTTTCTATCATTTGTTGATAAAAGGGTAAAGCAGAATCGGATGTTCCATATCTATTACCTACGTAACAGAGTGCTACTACATATGTGTATCGCTTCAAAATTGGAATTGGTATCTTCTTATCAAAGGAAACTGCAAGGCGCTCTGCAAAAGGTTTTTCGTTGTAAAAATTATCCATTCCGTGATGTGCTTCTTCTAAATCCTTTATAGCAGTTAGAACTATCGAAGCAACTTTATCTTGCGGAAGTAAGTCTAATGCGCCGACTTTCTCAAAAAATCTTTCTGAATATCCTTTTTTATCAGCCGAGCCTTTCATCATGTATGAAGAGTATAAACCTAATAGTTCTGCAATTGCATTATCACTATAAGAATCCCATGTATCTCTAGTAATTGTAAGGCAGTTCCCTCTAACATTTTCATCATTTTTCTCATCTACATAATTTGCAAATAACATTTTTAATATTGCAGACCTCTGTAATTCATTTGCTCTTTGAATTTTTTCTACATAGGTTTCCTTGACTTGGTCGCTAATCTTCCCCTGTTTAATAACAGCCATAAACTGAGATACTGGAAAACCTTCGTATTGGGTGTCGTTACTTAGTATATGTTTAGTACATTGATGCATAAAAAATATGAGTTCTGTGCCATCTAACATTGAGTTTGATGGATGTGCTGAAGAATAATTGTTTCTTATCTCTCTACAAGTGTTTATAAAAAAATACGAGTCATCATCTATAAACCCTAACTCAACGCATATATCAACCAATTCTTTATCCCTTATTTCTGACAATAGCTTCTCATTAATATCCCGCTCTAAGAACGAAGCTGCTTCTGAGTATCCAAAGTTCTTTACCTTTTGACGTAAAGCTAAAATAGCAGTGTTCCACATATCATTAACAGCGGCACTAAAAAGTCCCATTCTAATGGAAACAACCATTCTCGCAAGTAATTCATGTCTATATTCAATCTTTACATTTTCTAGTATTTTCCTCAAGTTGGACCAGACTATCCCAATATCTTCTTGACTAGCTAATACTGTTCTTGGAATACCAAGAGAAGCTGTTAAGCTATTAATAATTGGTTCTGTATCGCAATCCCTAAAGTCTGGTAGAGTTGTTTCAACTACTTTTAAATATGACATTAGCTCACTCCCTTTTTAGGATAATTCTACCATATATTAATATACTTTGGATATTCTGTTGACAATCTATATTATATAATCTATATGAAAAGAAGTGGGATATAGATAAATAAAATAGAGCTTTCATTCAGATTTTTTTGCTTTCGTTCGGTGGATTTTATGACAGAGTGTCAGGAAAGGTGCATTAGACCCCCCGTGGCATATTCCGGGTTTGCATAAGCTATAAACATACCCCCGTGACACAAAAAAGGCTAGTCGGTACTAACGTCTATAGTGTGTTACTAGACTTAAATATCCAAGTTATTTAACGGATTGTACTTATCATTTTGCTCCCTCAATTCATTTCCCCACATCGCCACATATTTCATCGTTACAGCGATATTCTGATGTCTCATAAGCTTTTGAATCGCAAATGCACTCATACCAGACATTGCAAGACGATGACAGAATGTATGGCGGAAAGTATGTGCCGATACCCGAACATTTTTAAAGTTCATTTTCTTTTGTAAATATTGAAAAACCAGTATTAATGCATTTTCAGTAAGTTGTTTATTATCCCGCTTCACAAAAACATAATCACTCAAATTGCCCCAATATTGCTTAAAAAAGGTAAGATAACCCGCCAATTCTTTTGCCAACTTATCCGTAATGGGAATCGTTTCTTTTCTCCTGCTCTTTCCAAAAACAGAAATAGTTTTATTGATGAAATCAACATCAGACCATTGAAGGTTAATGACTTCTCCCCGTCTTATCCCTGTGCCAAGAATAGTTACAATAATCATGTAGTCACGATAAGCCACATAGCTTTTTTCACGTTGCCTTATTCTCCTGTAGAAGTTTAACATCTGCCGTATTTGTTCATCAGTAAAAACATCAATCTTTACATCATCTTTTAGCTTTTTCACTTTTTTAGCAGGATTGTTCTTGATGACTTCACATTCAACCATGTAATTCAAAAATGCTCGGATTCTTAATAGTTTAGTGTTGATTGTACCCGCTTTGTCACCTTTTTCTTGGCAATTTAACAGATATTGCCGAACATGACTGTAGGTTATGTCTTCAACATTAACAACTTGATTCTCAATGCAATAATCAACAAATTTCCCTAAAAGCATTTCATAATTTTTGATATTTGTCTTAGTCGTGTTCTTGAACCGTCTGTCATCCAAAAAATCTTGATACGCAAATTTTAACAACAAAAAAACCACTCCCTAATTTTTTATAGGAAGTGGTTATTGCTATTGATATAAGTTTTTTACATGACTGCTTCTCAGAAAGGGTGAAAAATAGGCTTACCTATTTCTCAAATGTATGGCTCGGGAAGCCTTACATCATTCCGCCCATTCCGCCCATACCGCTCATGTCAGGCATTCCAGATCCAGCTGGTTCTGGCTTGTCAGCAACAACTGCTTCAGTTGTTAGGAACATAGCCGCAACAGATGCTGCGTTTTGAAGTGCTGAACGTGTAACCTTAGTTGGGTCCACGATACCAGCTTCGATCATGTTAACCCATGCACCAGTAGCTGCGTTGAAGCCTGTGCCGACTTCTTCACGCTTTAAACGCTCCACGATTACAGAGCCTTCAAGTCCTGCGTTGTGAGCGATCTGACGAACTGGCTCTTCCATTGCACGAAGTACAATGTTCACACCAGTAGCTTCATCGCCTTCAGCCTGGATTTCAGATACTTTGTTGTAAACGTTTAGAAGCGCAACGCCACCACCGGATACGATACCTTCTTCAACTGCAGCGCGAGTTGAGTTCAATGCATCTTCAATGCGAAGCTTGCGTTCTTTTAATTCAGTTTCAGTAGCAGCACCAACTTTGATTACTGCAACGCCGCCAGCTAATTTAGCTAAGCGCTCTTGTAGCTTTTCACGGTCAAATTCAGAAGTTGTTTCTTCCATTTGAACGCGGATCTGGTTAACACGGCTAGCGATTTGAGCGCTGTCTCCAGCACCTTCAACGATTGTCGTGTTTTCTTTTGAAACAACAACTTTAGAAGCGCGTCCTAAAGATGTGATTGTAGCAGATTTAAGTTCACGGCCAAGCTCTTCAGTGATCACTTCTCCGCCAGTTAATGCAGCGATATCTTCTAGCATAGCTTTGCGGCGGTCACCGAAGCCAGGAGCTTTAACTGCAACTGCATTGAATGTTCCGCGAAGCTTGTTAACTACTAATGTAGCAAGTGCTTCACCTTCAACATCTTCAGCAATCATCAATAATGGCTTGCCTTGCTGTACAACTTGCTCAAGTACAGGAAGGATTTCCTGGATGCTTGCGATCTTCTTGTCAGTGATCAAGATATATGGATTTTCAAGAACTGCTTCCATTTTGTCAGAATCAGTTACCATGTATGGAGATGCATATCCGCGGTCGAACTGCATACCTTCTACAACGTCTAATTCTGTTGTGAAGCCTTTAGATTCTTCGATTGTAATAACGCCGTCGTTGCCAACGCGCTCCATTGCTTCAGCAATCAATTGACCAACTTCTTCGTCAGCAGCAGAGATTGATGCTACTTGAGCGATTGAAGCTTTGCCTTCGATTGGCTTAGAAATAGTCTTTAATTCTTCCACAGCAGTGATAACAGCCTTTTCCATACCTTTACGGATGCCCATTGGGTTAGCGCCCGCAGTTACGTTCTTAAGACCTTCACGGATCATTGCTTGAGCAAGAACTGTCGCAGTAGTCGTACCGTCACCAGCAACATCATTTGTCTTGCTTGCTACTTCAGCAACAAGCTTAGCACCCATGTTTTCGAAAGCATCTTCAAGTTCGATTTCTTTCGCGATTGTCACACCATCGTTTGTGATTAGTGGTGATCCAAATTTCTTCTCAAGAACCACGTTGCGTCCTTTAGGTCCAAGAGTAACTTTTACCGCATTTGCAAGAGCGTCAACTCCGCGAAGCATCGCACGGCGTGCTTCTTCACTGAACAAAATGTCTTTTGCCATTTTATAAAACCCTCCTCAAATTTGTGTTATATAAAAGATAGACGAAACTTCAACACATATTGTGTCTAGCTCCAGCGCCTAGCCCCTCGAGTCGCTTCGGTCTGCCAATGAAGTCAAAAAGCGACTTCACTGGCCAGCCCTCCAGCGCTTGTCGGGGCTGACCAAGGCGCTTCCGCTTTTCTATTCAACTACAGCAAGAATGTCGTTTTCACGCAAGATCAGGTACTCAGTTCCCTGGTACTTCACTTCTGTACCAGCGTATTTTGAGAAGATAATGCGGTTGCCAACTTCAACTTCAAGTGCCACGCGCTCTCCGTTTTCAAGGACACGTCCAGTGCCAACAGCTACGACTTTACCTTCTTGAGGTTTTTCTTTCGCTGTGTCGGGTAAAACGATACCGCTTGCAGTTTTTTCTTCAGACTCAACAAGCTCAATAATAATGCGATCACCTAATGGCTTAATCAAGTGAATCAACCTCCTCAAATAATATGTAGATTTGTTTTTTATTAGCACTCTCCTCAATCGAGTGCTAACACAATTTATATATTAATGAATCTCCATTTTTTTTGCAAGCATGAAGTCCAATTTTTTTTATAAAATTTATATAAGGTTCCTGGCTAGGAATCCAGTAACAGCAAGGACTATTTTTCGTTCCCTTTCCACAATGTTCGACGGCAAATTTCTCCGAATTTTAATATAAGCTTGTATAAAAAAGGCCACCTTAAAGAGTATGCGGTTTCCCCGAATATTTAACCATTTATTTTAGGCAGCATCCTACGATTTGAACTTTCAAGCTGCTTACTAGTAAAATGGAGAGATAGCATTACGGAACTTTAATCATATTAAAACGTATATAAAGTCATTAAGTTTACGAAAAGGCCTAAAAGGAGTTTTTATATTGAAAAAGGAATACTGGTACATTATCATCGCCTATATTGTCATGCAGCTTTCAAGCCTGGTCGGAATTCCGCTCGTTGCCTTTGTGGGAGCTGGTATGGGTAAGAGTCTTAAGGAAATGGAAACCCTATCGATTCCTTACTGGCTTGTCATCAGCTTTACACTTACACTGATCATCGTGCTGCTGATTTTACGGAAAGAATCAAAGATGCAGGCAGATTTGCGCGGAATGGCATCGCCAGCAAGCTCGGCTGCCTGGGCCGTCGCAGGTGTATTTCTTGCATTGATGGCTCAATCCTTTGCAGCAAGCATTGAAAGGCTGCTCGGAATTGAAATGGGCTCGGAAAATACTCAGGAGATTATCAACCTCATTGAGAACTTTCCGATTGTGATTCTTGTCAGCTCGATCATCGGGCCAATTTTAGAAGAAATCGTCTTCCGAAAAATCATCTTCGGAAGCCTGCATAAGAAAATGAATTTCTTTTTTGCTGCGTTAATCAGTTCAGTGATCTTTGCACTCGCGCATTTCGAGCCGGAGCATGTCATCCTGTATTCGGCCATGGGCTTTACGTTTGCTTTCCTTTATGTAAAAACAAAGCGGATCATCGTTCCGATCATAGCCCATGTCACAATGAATACGTTCGTTGTCCTGCTTCAATCCGTATTCAGGGAAGACATCGAGAGAATGATAAGAGAAGCAGAAAAAATCCAGAGCTTTATTGGGGGACTTTAAGTTATGAAGCAATCGCCTTTATTTTCAGGCATTGTCTACATCTTGCTAGGCAGCTTGTTCACCTACTTCGCCATCCAGAATGTCAATGAAACCGGCTGGGGATTCTTCACTTACCTCCTCGTCATGCTCGCGACCTTCGACTTCGGTTCAGGCATCCGGATGATCCTGTTCCATTTCAAACTCAAGCAAATCCAGAAAAAATAGCCTCTTCATCCCGAAGAGGCTATTTTTCTTATTATTCTTCTGTTTCAGAATTAGTCGGATAATGCTTGAGGAAATAAATCAATGATTGCAGCTCTACAGACAGGTCAATATGGTGAATCCTGATAGAGTTGGGTACATTCAATCGTGCAGGTGTAAAATTTAGAATTCCCTTGATATTCGCCTGGACCAATCGGTCGGTAATAGGCTGTGCTACCGCAGACGGCACGGTAAGGATGGCCACCTGAATACCTTCCTCGACGACTTTTTTGTCCAGCTCATCCATGTGATATACAGACACATCACCCATTATGGTGCCTACTTTGCCCTCATCCACATCAAAGGCAATTTCGATTTTCGTATTATTGTTTTTTGAGAAATTATAATTTAAAAATGCCGTTCCAAGATTCCCGACCCCGATTAGCGCCACTTTGGTCAGCTCGTCCTGATCCAGTGTCTTTCGGAAAAATGTCAGGAGATAATTCACATTGTAGCCGTACCCCTTTTTACCTAAGGCTCCAAAGTAAGAAAAATCCCTTCTGATTGTCGCTGAATCCACTTTTACCGCTTCACTTAACTCCGCAGATGACACTCTTTGTTTACCTGAAGAATGTAAGTTCAATAAGAAGCGATAATACAGCGGCAAGCGTTTTGCGGTTGCCTGCGGAATTTTCATAGGTTCGTTCGTCATTCTCCATCCTCCACCCAATTAAAATTTCTATTTAAGCTTCTCTTCTCTCTTAAAATCGCCGTTTTTCCCACCGGTTTTCTCGACTAAATACGTCTTGCCGATCACCATGCCCTTGTCTACGGCCTTGCACATATCATAAACAGTCAGCGCACATGCTGAAGCTGCTGTTAACGCTTCCATTTCCACACCTGTATTTCCTTTTGTTTTTACAGAGGCGGTGATATTTAAACTATAGTCATTTCCATTTTGCTCCCAATCAAAGCTGAGGTCAATGCCTGTTAATGGAAGTGGATGGCACATTGGGATAATTTCCGACGTCTTCTTGGCCGCCATGATGCCCGCTACCTGTGCAACCGCCAGCACATCCCCTTTTTTCATCTTATTTTCTGTGATTCTTATATATATATCTTCATTCACAATTATGCTTGAATGGGCGATTGCCGTGCGGACCGTCTCAGGTTTATCGCTGACATCCACCATTTTCGCTCTGCCTTCTTCGTTAAAATGAGTAAATTCTGACATATTCAAGCTCCCTTCAACCAAATGATACACTATTTTCACAAAGTTGTGTGTGAACTTTGTTGCTGACTTCACAAATTCCTTGTCATTCCTAGTTTTTGGTGGATCTCATATATTGCCGAGCCTATGTGAATGGGTTACACTATCTCTAAGGCTATAGAGGTGAAAAATAATGATATTATTACAAGTTAATCAGCTGACAAAATATTTCGCTGCTGATCTTATTTTATCGAATATAAAGTTTGAAATACAGACCCATGACCGTGTTGCTTTAGTTGGCCGCAACGGAGCGGGCAAATCGACCCTGCTGAAGATCATCGCCGGGCAGGAGGCGCATGACAGCGGTGAGATCATCCGCCCTAAAGGGACGACGATCGGGTACCTGGCACAGAATACAGGTCTCGAATCCGAAAAAAGCATCTGGGAAGAAATGCTAGGCGTTTTTAACCATCTGCATTCCATGGAAAAAGATCTGCGGCGGCTAGAGGAAAAAATGTCAGATTCTGACATTCTGACAAATCAGACTGAATATGACAGAGTTCTCAAGGAATATGATCTCTTGCAGGTCCAGTTCAAGGAGAAAGGCGGTTATCAATATGAAGCCGACATCCGCTCCGTACTCCATGGCCTGAACTTCCATACATTTGATTATTCCACAAAAATATCCACATTAAGCGGAGGCCAAAAAACAAGGCTTGCTTTAGCTAAACTCCTTTTGACCCGCCCGGATATTTTAATTCTGGACGAACCGACAAACCACCTAGATATCGACACTCTTTCTTGGCTGGAAAAGTACCTTCAGGGCTATGATGGAGCAATCCTGATTGTTTCCCATGACCGTTACTTCCTTGATAAAGTCGTAAATCAGGTATATGAAATTTCTCGCCATCAGCTGGCAAAATTCCCTGGGAACTACACCTCTTACTTGAACCAAAAAGCTGAAAACTACGAACGGGATATGAAGCTTTTTGAAAAGCAGCAGGATGAGATTTCAAAGCTCCAGGATTTCATCCAGAGAAACCTTGCGCGTGCTTCTACTACTAAAAGAGCTCAAAGCCGCAGGAAACAGCTAGAAAAGATTGACCGGATGGACAAGCCACTTGGCGATGAAAAATCCGCTTCATTTAGCTTTCAGATTGAACGCCAGAGCGGAAACGATGTCCTAAAGGCTGATTCACTCGCTGTAGGATATAGCGATGACGCCGTTTCTGAAAATATCTCATTCAATCTATCTCGGGGCGATAGCACTGCCTTAGTTGGACCAAACGGTGTCGGCAAATCAACCTTGCTGAAGACAATCGTTGAAAAGCTTCCTTCGATCGCCGGCAGCATCCACTATGGTTCAAACGTATCGATCGGTTATTATGACCAGGAACAGGCTGAGCTAAGCTCAAATAAAAAGGTACTAAACGAGCTTTGGGACGAATATCCACTTAAGCCGGAAAAAGAAATTCGCACTATTCTGGGCAATTTCCTATTCTCCGGCGACGATGTATTGAAAATTGTCTCCACTTTGAGCGGCGGCGAAAAAGCACGTCTTGCCCTTGCTAAGCTAATGCTGCAAAAATCAAACTTCTTAATTCTGGACGAGCCGACGAACCACTTGGATTTAGACAGCAAAGAAGTGCTTGAAAACGCACTAATCGATTATCCAGGCACAATCCTGTTTGTTTCGCACGACCGTTATTTTATCAACAGGATCGCCACAAAGGTCATTGAACTCGACCGCAATGGTGCAGCCGAATTCCTGGGTGATTATGATTATTACCTTGAGAAAAAGCTCGAACAGCAAGAACTGAAAGCACTCGCCGAACAGTCAGCGAAAGCTTCAAGCAGTTCTGTAGATTCTTCTAAACAAGATAAAAACTCCTATCAGCAGGATAAAGAATCAAAGAAGCTGGAACGCCAGCGCAAACGGCGTATGGAAGAAGTCGAAGCAGCGATCGAGCAGCTTGAATTGGAGGTCGCTGAATACGAAGAACTCTTATGTGATCCGGAAGTCTTCCAGGACCACGAAAAAGCAGCCGATATTAACAGCAAAATCGAAACGGCCAAAGACAAGCTCGATGTATTGATGGAAGAATGGACAGAGTTGGCATAAAAGAATACAGATTGACGGAGATATGTGCCGGGCGGCGAATTGCTGCCCGGCTTTTTATTTTCAGGGCATTCTGAGCTTCTTTGTGGAGTATCAACTGGTAAAACTGTAGTGGCAATCAACTTATTAAAAGCAACATTGTATACGAAAACAGGCATTATAGAAGATGCTTCTTCCAATAAAAAACCCCAACAATCTATTTAAAATCCTTCATAATTTCCACTGTAATCCACAAAAAAGTCCCAGATGGATTCCGGGACTTTTTGTTCACAAAGTTATTCACATAACAAAGACTGATTTATGGCTTATCCAGAGACTTTTCCACATTGTCCACAAAAAAAGTCGTTTTTATCCACATTATACACAGAAACACACAATATCCACCAAGATATCCACAAGAAATTCAGAATATTTATTTTTCACTTCCGACTATCGTTGTGGATAGTTATCTCTAAACCAGGATTTCCGTTCAGTGTTAAATCGGCACGTTCGCCTTTTTCGAATAATACACTTCCAGCAGCAGCAATCATCGCAGCATTATCCGTGCACAACGACAATGGAGGAATGACAATTTCAACATCAAGTTCAGCAAAAGCTTTAGAAAGTGCCTCTCTCAGTCCTTTGTTTGCTGCCACACCACCAGCAAGCAGCACTTGCTTAACTCCATATTGCTTCACAGCTTTAAGAGTTTTAGTGACAAGAACATCAATAACGCTTTCCTGGAAGCTAGCCGCCAGCTCAGCAGGGACAATTTCAACACCTCGCTGCTGGGCGTTGTGCACGACATTGATGACAGCAGATTTCAAGCCGCTGAAGCTGAAATCGTATGACCCTTCTTCTAGCCAGGCACGCGGCAGATCAATAGTAGCCTGTCCTTCCTGCGCCAGCCTATCGATATGCGGTCCTCCCGGATATGGAAGATTCAATGTCCGTGCGACCTTGTCATATGCTTCACCTGCAGCGTCATCCCGAGTCTCGCCAATAACCTCGAAATGGCCATGCTCTTTCATGTATACAAGCTCGGTATGTCCGCCAGATACTACAAGAGAAATCAACGGGAACTTCATCTCAGTTACAAGGCGATTCGCATAGATATGCCCGGCAATATGATGAATCCCAACCAGTGGGATATCATTTGCGAACGCCAAAGCTTTGGCAGCATTGACACCGATTAACAAGGCACCAACTAGTCCAGGTCCTTCAGTTACTGCAATGGCATCCAAATCCTTTAATTCGATGTTAGCTTGCGCTAAGGCCTCTTCCAATACAATCGTTATCTGTTCAACGTGATGGCGCGAAGCAATCTCCGGAACGACCCCGCCGAATCTCTTATGGCTCTCTATTTGTGAAGCCACCACATTCGATAGGATTTCCCTGCCATTTTTAACTATAGAAACGGCTGTTTCATCACAGCTCGTTTCAATTCCCATTATTAATAGATCTTTTCCCATTATAAATTCACCCACATTACTAAAGCATCTTCCATATTGTCTGTATAATATTGCTTTCTTAAAGCACCTTCTTCAAATCCAAACTTACGGTATAGATTCTGTGCTCTTTCATTGCTCACTCTGACTTCTAAAGTGATCCTTATAGCTCCGAATCCGCGCGCAATCTCCACAATCCTGCCCATAAGCGCCTCGCCAAGCTTCAATCCTCGGTAATCCGGCAAGAGTGCTATGTTTGTGATATGAGCTTCATCAACAATGATCCATACGCCACAATAGCCAACTACCTTTTCATCGACTTCAGCAACTAGATAGTGGGCAAATTGATTTTTCGTCAATTCATTGTAAAAAGCGTCCCTGCTCCACGGGGTGGCAAATGAATTAACCTCTACCTCTATCACATCATCAAGATCCTCAACAGTCATCTTACGGAAAGTTATCGTATTATTCATTTCATCTTCCCACTTATTTATTATTCTCTTGTGATTTCAGCCAATTGGCTTCTGCTTCTGCCAAGCGAATATAGTTAGGGACAAATGAATGAAGATCGACACTCTCTTTATCCCTTCCTAATAATGCTAGTTCTGCTGGCCGCGGATTCAGCTCAGTGATTGCTGCAAAAATCGCCTTATCACCAAGCTCAGCTCTAATCACATTTTCATGTAAATGCAAATCATTACTCGTAAATAAAAATCGGCTGTCCATTTCATTAAGCGTTCGGACCCAATCAGCGGACATCACAAGCTGATCCTCTTTTACCGTTTGTAAAACCTGATTTTCAAACTTATATAAACCTGTATAGATTTGTCCTCTCCTCGCATCAAAGAAAGGAGAAACATATCCATCAAAATATCGTCCTGCCGAAGCTGCTGCTACCTCAAGGCTTGAAACGCCTGACATAGGAATATTCAGCGTCCATGCAAGTGTCTTCGCTATCGTCACCCCTATGCGCACGCCTGTATAGGAACCAGGGCCCTCAGCAACAACAATCTTCGATAAATCTCCTGGCTTAATGCTGCATTCATTCATCAACGTCTGGATTGCAGGCATCACCCGGACAGAATGATTCTTCTTTATATTTGAAATGTACTCGCCCATCACGGTTTCGCTATCCAAGAGGCCAATCCCCAGAACATAATTGGACGTATCAATCGATAATACCTTCATTTAAAAAATCTCCTTACACAATTCTTCATATCGCTCGCCCTTCGGCTCAGCAACTATTCTCCTGGCACCATTATCGTCCAAGAAGAGCTGGAGCAGCAGCAGCTCTTCTGGCAGCTGAGCCTCAATCAAATGAGCCCATTCAACCACCGTCACACCATTACCTTCAAAGTATTCTTCAAAACCAAGGTCTTCAAACGCATCCTCCACCCTATAAACATCCATATGATAAAGAGGAAGCCTTCCCTGGTACTCTTTAATAATCGTGAAAGTCGGACTGTTCACATTCCGAGTGATACCCAAACCTTCTGCAAGTCCTTTAGTAAAAGTCGTCTTGCCAGCACCCAAATCCCCTTCAAGTGCTATAACATCACCAGCTTCAAGCAGCAAAGAAAGCCTTTTGGCAAACTCCTTTGTTTGCTCAGGCAGCTCCGAGATAAATTCATAAGTGGCCATATAATATCACCCTTGCTTATTTTCCAATTTATATAAGTATTTACACTTCAATCTTATAGTAAGGTCTATTCTAATGTTGTAAAACAATCTCTAATAAAAAATCCTTAGGATGTCTCCTAAGGATGACTATACTATATGTAGTGTACACGATTTAAGTAGTACGGGCAAAAAAAGCAGACATCTTTCCATTTTAGACAATAAAAAAAACGAAACACCGTTTCGTTTTGGATTCTAGTAATCTAGGAAAATGGCGGTCCCGACCGGGATCGAACCGGCGATCTCCTGCGTGACAGGCAGGCATGTTAACCGCTACACCACGGGACCATTATGTAAAAGAAAAGATGGATTATTGCGGGGGCAGGATTTGAACCTGCGACCTTCGGGTTATGAGCCCGACGAGCTACCGGGCTGCTCCACCCCGCGTCGATAATATTAAGTAATCCATTAAATTGTTTAAAACAGCCCGGCGGCGTCCTACTCTCACAGGGGGAAACCCCCAACTACCATCGGCGCTGAGAAGCTTAACTTCCGTGTTCGGTATGGGAACGGGTGTGACCTTCTCGCCATCGCCACCAGACTATTTTTTTAAAGACAATAACTATTGTATCATCTTTAAATTGATTTTGCAAGAGAAATTTTTCATTCCCTCAAAACTAGATA